>WGMW01000058.1 GCA_016124845.1 Flavobacteriales bacterium | reverse complement strand
GAGATGGAGGTTCGCTTCGCTCACGTGGGTTGCTCGTGAAGACGCAGGGGCGCAAAGGAGTGCGCGGGTCATCCTGAGTGATTTTCCTTTCTCGGGAAAATTGTATCGAAGGATTTTTCACACAGAGCCGCAGGGAAGCAGATTTGGTTCGCTACGCTCACGGTCGGTTCTCGCAAAGTGGCCAAGACGCAAAGGGTTCGCTTCGCTCACGGTGTTGTTGCACGGAGGGGAATTGAGGATGGGAGATACACGGAGAGGGTTCGCTACGCTCACGGTCGGTTCTCGCAAAGCGGCCAAGACGCAAAGGGTTCGCTTCGCTCACGGTGTTGTTGCACGGAGGGGAATGGAGGATGGGAGATGCACGGAGAGCGTTCGCTTCGCTCACGTTTAGGTCTCGCAAAGTTGCAAGGACGCAAAGGGTTCGCTACGCTCACGGTGTTGTTGCACGGAGGGGAAAGGAGGATGGGAGATGCACGGAGAGAACATTCAGAGGCAATGAGCTCCCGTTGGTCGGTTCGCTACGCTCAGATTATTTCAAACAGAGAGGCAGAGAAAATCGGTAGGTGAATAGAGATCAGGGAAAGAGAGATATGGGGTTGATTGAACGGACTCTCTTTAGCAGCTATTGGCGGGACAACCATGTTAATTGAGGGTTTTTTCCAGATCGCCCCCGGGTTGGAATCTTTGTGCATTGTTGCTAACTTGCTGCTGGAACAGGGAAAATCCAGGGAATGAGCAAGCCTTTACGAGTACTACTTCTGGAAGATAGCGTTACTGATGTTGAGCTTATCAGGAATGAACTCAATAACGGTGAATGGTCGTATGAACTGACCCATGTTTCCAACAGGGCTGCTTTTGAAAAGGCTCTCAAGCATGACTGGGATATTATTCTAAGCGATTATTCCTTACCTGGATATAGCGGATTAATGGCCTTTCGGTCAATGACGGAAAGAGGTCAAAAAGTACCATTCATCATAGTAACGGGTGTACTTACGGATGCGCAGGCTGCGGAGATAGCGGAGATTGGAATTGATGATTATCTCATCAAGGACCGATTATCAAGACTGGCTTTGACCATAACAAAACTGCTGGGTCATCGACTTACGGAGATCGAGCTCAGGGAACAGGAGGAGGTGCACCGTATTGCAGCCGACCGGCATAGGACAATTATGGAACAGTCGCGGGATATGGTAACCGTAGTGTCGCCTGAAGGTATCTATGTTTATGTCTCGGCAGCTTGTAATCCACTTCTCGGATATAGACCTAATGAAATGCTTGGTCGTCTTGGCTACGACTTTATCCCGGTGGAGCAGTTGGAGTATATCGGAGGGGAGCATGTGAGGGTTCTGGAAACAAAACAAAGCCTTCTTCTCCCCCACAAGATGGTTAGGAAAGATGGTACGCTGATATCGGTCGAATCTTCAATAAGTCCGGTTGTTGGAGAAACTGGGGAATTGACCGAGATCATTATCATAACCCGGGACGTGGAGGAAAGAGAAAGGGCGGCAGATAGGTTGGAACACGCCAGGCATCTTTTGAACGAAGCTCAGCATTTGGCTCAAGTGGCCAACTGGAACTTGAATATGGAAACATACGATCTGTATTGGTCGGATTCGCTTCGTGACATGCTTGGAGTAGAGCCGGACTTTAAACCGGATTTTGAGTTTTTCAAAATGGCCATTCACCCAGATGATAGGCCTTGGGTAGTGGAACAGATGAACCAGGTTGAGCATTACGGTAAGGAACTAAAGGCTCAGTTCCGGCTGATTGGAAAAGGTGGTGTTGAGCGTATTGTAAAAGCCCGGAACTACATAGAGCAGGATAAGTCGGGAACTACGGTAAGGATCTATGGGGTGATGCAGGATGTAACGGATCTAAGTAGGACGCAGACGGAACTACAAGAGACGTTGGAAAACCTGGAACTGAAAGTAGCTGCCAGAACACAGGAGCTGGAACGGAGTAATCGAGAAGTGATCGATGGTATGCGGTATGCGAAACATTTACAGGATGCGGCCTTGCCTGGATTAAAGACCTTCGAGCGATATTTCTCGGAAGCTTTCATTTACTATAGGCCGCTTAACATTATCGGTGGTGATTTTTATTGGTGCTATCGATCCCGCAAACAGACGATGGTGGCCTGTGGTGATTGTACGGGTCATGGGGTTCCGGGCGCGTTTATGAGCCTAATAGGTACTGACCTTCTCCGTCATGTTGTAATCGATCAGGATTGGCGTTTTCCATCACTTATTCTGGAACTGATGGATGTTGAACTTGAGAACCGATTGAGTAAAAGTTCTGATGAAACAATGGGAGATGGTATGGACATGGCGTTCTGTACCGTTGACAATAAGGAGCAGAAGATTCAATTTTCGGGTGCGATGAGTTCCATTGTACTGATAGGAAAGGAAGGAAGTCGCGTATTCAAGGGAAACCGTTATTCGCTTGGTGCTTATATCAGTTCGGCCGACAAATCTTTCGAAACCGCGGAAATTCCATTTCAGGAGGGAGAAATGCTGTACATGTTTTCGGACGGGTTCCAAGATCAATTAGGTGGCCCGAGAACCAAACGTTACATGTTTAAAAACCTTCTGTTGTTATTGGAGAGAATCCATGAAATGTCAGTATCGGAACAGCGACAGGAGATTCATTCCGAGTTCGAAAAATGGAGAGGACAGAATGATCAGGTTGATGATGTTCTGGTGATGGGATTAAGGCTGTAAGAGGAATTGACGTTGTTTTCCAATTCGTTGGAACTATTTGAAATTCGACCCGTAAGGTTTCGGAAAAGTGACTGTTTGGGGATGAAAAAATTGATTCTTTCAGTATGGCTTGTTCTGCTTTTCTGCACGATAGCCTATATATTCTGGCACGAGGATTGGAAATACAGTCTGCCGACCCCCATACCTGCGGATTATGTGGAAATACAGCCGGGTGATAAAGTGAATATCGGTAACGAGGTTAAACGAAGAGAGGGTGCCCCGCTATTTCTTCACTTTTTCAATCCCTCATGTCCTTGTTCCCGATTCAATATTCCTCATTTCCGTTCACTTGTCCGTGATTACGGGAATCAGATTGCTTTCGCAATTGTTGTTATGCATGATAAGAATCAACATTCGGTGGAAGACATCAGAAAGCGTTTTGGACTTGATACGATTCCCATATATTTCGATAAGAACATTGCTGATTCTTGCGGTGTTTACTCAACACCTCAAGCGGCATTGATAGATGGTGACGGAAGGCTCTGCTACAGGGGTAATTACAACAAAAGCCGATATTGTACTGATAGAGGGACTTATTATGCCAAAATGGCTGTTGACTCATTGCTCAAAGGAACATTTGCACCCATCACGGACATTGCTGCGATAAAAAGCTATGGTTGCTCCCTTCCGGTATGTACAAAATGAAGAAGTTGCATATCCATAACCTATGGCAAGCTCAAGTATTGGCTATATGAATACGTACACGTTGGGTCTTTCCCTCAGGTCAAAGGAGAGTTCTGATCGCCTGATGAACTATTTCTTAGGCACCTACTTCCTTTTTGGGCTCTTTTTGGCCACTTATTATGATACTTGGCTTATAGGTATTGGTGTTGGCTCGCTTGCACTTATCGCGTATTATTCGACAAGGTGGGTCATGCCGGATTCAGACCTGTATCAGTATGTATTAAGTGCAGTAGGCGGTGTCTTTATGGCGCAGTTCATCTACCAGATGCATGGAATGTTTGAGATGCATTTCTTCGCGTTTATTGGAAGTGCCTTACTTATTACCTATCAGAACTGGAAGCTGCAAATACCGCTTACACTTGTTGTAGTTGTCCATCATGGAACCTTTGGTTATTTACAGTACATAGGATTTGACCAGGTTTTCTTTACCCAACTTGATTATATGACCCTTGAAGTGTTCATTTATCATGTTTCATTGGCAGCTGTCATTTTCAGCCTGTGCGGCCTGTGGGCATACAAATTCCAGAAGATACGGGAAGATCTTGTCCATGAGGTTGACGAGCGGGCAGCGTTGGGACAGCAACTTGAGGACAAGAACAAGGATATAACGGACAGTATACTTTATGCTGAAAAGCTTCAAAAAGCCACATTTCCAGAGGAAGCTGGTGTTCGAGAATCGTTTGAGCGTTTCTTTGTCTACTCCAGCCAAAAGAATATCGTTGGAGGAGACTTTTACTGGATGCACAAAGATGGGGACACTACCATCATTGCCTGTGCAGACTGTACTGGGCATGGGGTTCCAGGGGCGTTTATGACCATCATTGGAATCAATATATTGAATCGTATGATGTTGAACCGTACCTGGCAGAGCCCTGATACGGCTCTAAAAATCTTAGATCAGGAATTAAACAATGCCATAGGAAGGAAAACCAGTAAGATGGATGATGGGATGGATATTTCGCTCTGTATCATCAACACGGCCAAACGGCAGGTGAAATTTGCGGGGGCAATGAATCCAGTTATTCTGGTCAGCAACGGAAATGCCCATACGTTTAGGGGGAGCAGGTATGGCCTTGGGGCATATATACATACTGATGAAAAGGTGTTTGATGCAGTTGAATTCGAATACAAAAAGGGGGACATGTTGTATATGTTCACCGATGGGTATCTCGACCAGTTCGGTGGGCCGAACACGAAAAAGTACACAAGAAGGAGGTTTACCAAATTACTTATGGAGATGAGTAACCAGTCGGCCGATGAACAGCGTAGAATGCTTGATGACACTTTGGATTCATGGCGCGGTTCTTTGCCACAGACCGATGATATTATGGTCTTAGGAATAGGGCTTTGATCTAACCCTGTATGCTTACCTTATAAACGAAGAACAGGTCATCGTCTTCGACCTCACGGAAGTGGTATTGTATCTTGCTCTTTGATTTCCTCATAATATCAATGAACCCCAGTCCTGCTCCACCTTTAGCAGATATTTCTCCATCGTCTATTACCTCCAAATAGTGTTGATGCAGTTCATCGGAGTTCATTTCATTCAATCGATCCAGTCTATTCTGCAACTGCTTCTTTTCATGTCGTTTCACATTGTTGCCTGACACAATAAAGAATCTTTCTTCCGCATCCTTGCCAAGGATAAAGATGGACGACAACAATCCGAGATTGTGTTTCTGTCCATGACGGGTTATGTTCTGCACACATTCCATCATAATATTGAAGATTTTCTTCTTAACCCGGGTCTCTGTGTTTCTGGAACTTAGGCGGTCTTCCGTAATTGAGACCAGATTTTCCAATGTTTCAGATGTAATCACATCTGTGTACATCAGAATCAATCGATTCCTGTGCATGAGTTCTTTGAACCGATAGGTCTCTTCAATTATTGACAGAAACTGATTATCTTCTGACATGATGGAATGAATAATTACTGTCGCTAATGTTAGATGCCTTCAAATTCAAACGGAATCTTTAAAAGTCGGGCAAAGTCTTTACCAGTATCCAACGCATCTTCATCTTCTTTGTCGTACTCCCACGTAATGATGATCTCTTTTCCATCTAACACTTCAATAGCCTTTTTCAAAAAGTTAAGAAGGCACTTTGAAGAAGCCGTATTACAATATTCCAATCCCACAACAATCCTGGTAGCATCTTTGGCACCTTGACCGTAGTCCTCAACCCACTCGGTCAAGCGCTCATAGAATTCAAAAGGATATTCTGTCGTGGAATACCCTTTAATCAGAAGGTTACCCATTGTACCATCAAACGATACCAATGGGGTACTGGAAGTTGCATCTATGTTCAGATTATCCATTTTTTCACTGGTCTTAAACAAACCTACGAATAATTTATGTTTAGAGCTTTGAGGTGTATTGGTTGGCTTTCAATACATAAGACGGGTGCTTATTTGGTGAATCATTTCTTTGCAAGGGAGTGGAAGTAGATGTTGTTTAATTTGCTCAGGGTTTAGTTCACACAGAGGGGCGGAGAGACAGAGAAATGGACAGATGAACAGAGATGAGGGTGTTCGCTACGCTCACAGATTTTATCCACACAGAGACGCAGAGAGATGGAGGTTCGCTACGCTCACGGGGTTGTTGCACGGAGGGGCAAGGAGGATGGGAGATGCATGGAGAGGGTGTTCGCTTCGCTCACGTTGAGGTCTCGCAAAGGCGCAGGGGCGCAAAGGGTTCTCTTCGATCACAGATTTTATTCACACAGAGACGCAGAGAGATGGAGGTTCGCTGCGCTCACGTTGGGGTCTCGCGAAGGCGCATGGGCGCAAAGGGTTCGCTTCGCTCACAGATTTTATTCACGCGGAGACGCAGAGAGATGGAGGTTCGCTTCGCTCACGTTTAGGTCTCGCAAAGTTGCAAGGACGCAAAGGGTTCGCTTCGCTCGCGGTCGGTTCTCGCAAAGCGGCCAAGGCGCAAAGGAGTGCGCGGGTCATCCTGAGTGATTTTCCTTTCTCGGAAAATTGTATCGAAGGATTTTTCACACAGAGATGATGAGGTTCGCTTCGCTCACGTTAAGGTCTCGCGAAGGCGCAGGGGCGCAAAGGGTTCGCTACGCTCACAGATTTTATTCACACAGAGACGCAGAGAGATGGGGGCTCGCGCTGCTCGTTTTACACAGAGGGGAATGGAGAATTGACCTCCCCTAACCCCTCCTTTTCAGGAGGGGAATTCGCAAACTGCATGCGTCACGGTCGGTTCTCGCGAAGGCGCAGGGGCGCAAAGGAATTGACCCCTCCTGACCCTTCGACAAAGCTCAGGGCAGGCTCTCCCCTAAGGGGAGGAATTCAAGACAGGGTTCGCTTCGCTCACATTTTCTTTAGACGGACATTGCTGTAAGTTGTGTTGAGATGTTCATGTGGTGTGTTTGGATGGATGGGGAAATGTTAAAATTTTCGTACGGTACAATAATGTATATGTGGTGATGGTTATTCTGTTGCAGTCTGTGATATATTACTAACAGGGCCAAGCGACCTTCAGGCTGTGGCCACCTGGTCCCCAAAAAACTGGAAATCATGGATGATAGACAGGAAAATAAGGTGTCGATGTACCTTGTATTGGACAAGGCGTTGACGGATGCCAATGCCATCTGGTCGGGCAATGTGGCGTTTTCGAATGCGGTAACTGCGTTTCGGGGCAAGTTGTCGGACATAAACAGTAAGGTGGAGGTACAGGAAACGGCCTACACGGGTGTTACCAAGGACAAGAAGACGGCCAGAGAGGTGATGCGGGATGCTGCGCTTTTGGTGAGCGGGGCTGTAACGGCCTACGCAAGTACGGTGAACAATGAGACGCTGAAGAAGGCGGTTCATTTTACGGCCACGGACCTGATGCAGTGCCGCGATTCCATTGCGGTGCAACGGGCGCAGGTTATCTATGATCAGGCCAATGATGTGCTGGCCTCGCTGGCCGATTTCGGAGTGACGGCAACAGAGATGGATGCTCTGGCGTTGAGCATAGAGGGTTTTGACGGCCGCTTGGCTGCCCCACGCATGGCCATTGTAATAAAGAAGGGAGCAACGGACGGTTTGAAGCGTCTGATCTCGGAAACGGATGCGATACTGAAGGACCAGATGGATACGCTTATGCCACAGTTCAAAGCGGTGAACCTTGATTTTTATGAAGGTTATTTTGATGCACGTAGAATCATTGACACGGGCAGTTCAAAGCCTTCTGTTGTACTTACGGGTATTGCAACGGCCGCTGATACCGGGGAGGCACTTGTCGGTGTGGAAGTGGTGGCCAGTTCGGATACTGTTTCGAAGTCATATAAGGCGAAGACAGGTTCGGACGGTCGCTACAAGCTGGGCCTTCCGGGCTCGTTTGTGGGTACTGGCATTTCGGTACAGCTACGTGGTACCTTAGTAGGCTATGTGACCTTTGAAGGCAGCCATGCTGTAATGCCTCATACCAACTATACGGTTGATCTGGTACTTACGCCTGAACCAGTTCCACCGACCCCATAGTGTAAGGTTCTGGAAAACGCAAGGGCGGCCAAGAAAAATCTCTTGGCCGCCCTTCTTCGTTCTATCAAATGGTGTTACTCCGCCTCTCCTGAAGATGTACCCTCTGGGTTTTCAACAGGTGCTTTTTTCCATGGTCGAAAGCGCACACCCACCATCATCTCGTGTGTACCGCTTGAGTAGTTTCTCAGGTTGGAGGTGGTCATGTCATAGCTGTACGCCACGGTCAAGAAATCCTTGTAGGCGAACCCACCGAGGAAGGAGACCGCATCCTTGTAACGGTAGCATGCACCGATCCAGATCTGGTCGCGCCAATCTACTTTAAGACCCAGATCGAACTGAGGTGGGGCGGGATATACATACTTGAGCAACACGTTGGGCATGATGCCGAAATCCTTGACGTGGAATGTGTAACTGCCCATGGCCATGTAGTGGCGCGCCAACGAATTGGCCGTACCCTGCTGGTTTTCCAAGAACTTGAGCTTGTTGCCGATCAACTGCGGAATGGATATACCGAAGTTGAAATTCTTGTGCTTCAGGTTCAGTCCGAAGGTCGCATCGGCCGTGTAAACGGTCATCATCTGGTTCGGGAAAACCGGGTCACCGTTCTGGTAGAGGGTCACTTTGGTTCCATCAATGCGGTACTGAAGCAATCCCAAGCTCATACCCATTCCCAATCTCAACTTCTTGGAAAGTTTGAGATGATAGGCATACGATAGGTAAACACCCACGCGGCTTGTAGGCCCGGTAATGTCCGCAAATACGGAACCTCCCATGCCCATGTTGTACTTTTTGAACGGGCCGTTTGCCGAAAGAATGAACGTGCGTGGCGCATCGTTAATGCCGATCCAATGCAATCGGTTGTTCGATTTCACCTCCCAGTAGTCGTTCTCTCCGGTCATCGCTGGATTCAGGATATAGGAGTTGAGCATGTACTGGCTGTACTGCGGGATCTGCTGCGCGAAAGAAGACAGCGAGAATCCCAAGACAAGGGTCGATATGTATAGAAGTCTTTTCATCGTCATCATCTAATTATGGTGATCGGTCCGGTAAAGGGCTCCTCGAAGTTCTTTGAATCAATTACGTAGTAGTACGTTCCTATTGGAAGGTCTTTGCCGTTGTAGCGGCCATCCCACGGCACGGGGTAGCCCGGTGCCGACCGGAACAACATCTGTCCCCAGCGGTTATACACCTCTACGATGGCATCTTCAAACAAGTGGATGTTGTCAATGATCCACGTGTCGTTGATTCCGTCACCGTTAGGCGAGATACCATCAGGGAAGGAGATACCGGGAAGAACCTCCACCAGCACGGAGTCGGTACTCATACAACCGTGGTTATCGGTTACGGTCACGTAGAACATGGTCGTTCCGTCCGGCCGTGCGGTCGGGTTGGTAATGTCCGGGTTATCCAAGAAATCGATCGGTTCCCAACTATACGTCCATCCTGTCACTACACCCAAGGCGTTCAGTCCAATGGATCCCCCCGTTGGAATCTGAAGGTCATCGCCCGCATCTACCGGAGGATTGTCGTAGGTGTAGATGACCACCGAATCCATATCCACACAGTTTCCGATCATCACCGTCAGGTAGTAGGTGGTTGTGTCGAAAGGAGTGGCCACAGGGTTGGAAATGGTTGAATCACTTAAGGATGACCCAGGAGTCCATGTGTACGTTCCACCACCGGTTCCGTCAAGCGTCAGGCTTTCACCGATACAGACCGTATCGCTTACACCTGCATCAGCTTCTATCTGAACAAGTGTGGCAACACCATAAGTGGCCGTAATTGAACATCCGATGGCATCGGTGATCACAACGGTGTAAGTACCTGTCATCACATTGGTCAGGTCTTCGGTCATGATGCCTCCTGGCGTCCAGTTGTAGCTGTAACCCGGTTGACCACCAACCACCGTAAGATCAATGGAGCCATTGGCAATGTTGCTACACGTGGATGCCACCGAGGTTGCGTTGGAAACAATTGGAGGCGGACCACCGACCGTAGCGCTGGCGGAAACCGTACAACCGTTAGCATCTGTCACTGTCACCGTGTAAGTTCCCACACACAGGTTGGTAGCCACAGAATCTGGTTGACCTTGGGGGTCATTCCAAGCGTAGGTGTACGGAGGCGTTCCTCCCAATGGGAGAGCAACACCTATTCCATCACAGTCTGTTCCGCAGGTAACGTCCGTAGCTGTTGCGGTGGCGGTCAAAGCCGTTGGCTCTACAATGATCACAGATGCTTGAGTGGTACAGGCAGGAGACTGAGAGTCAGTCACCGTTACCGTATAAACTCCAGGACAAAGACCCGTTGCCGTTTGCGTGTTCTGTGAATTCGGGTCATCCCATGAGTAGGAGTAAGGCCCAACACCACCGTTGGCAAATACCGTGGCCGTTCCATCGCACGCTCCATTACAGGTAACATTGGTAAAGATCGGTATGGCCGCTGTCAATGCCGCAGAATCGGATATGGCGGTGGTTGCATTTGCAGTACAACCGATGTCATCGGTAACCGTTACCGACCAGATACCGACACACAGGTTGGTTGCCGTGCTGTCCGTTTGAACAGGGCTTGTGTTCCATTGATACGTGTAAGGAGCTGTTCCGCCTGTAGGCGTAACGGTGGCCTCTCCGATGCAACCGCCAGCGCACAGCACCTGCGTTACCGAGGTGATATCTGCGGTCAGAATCGGAGGCTCCGTAATTGTTGCTGTGGCAGAATCGACACAACCGGAAGCGTCAGATACCACCGCGATGTATTGACCAGCACAAAGGGCGGTCAACGTATCGGATGTTTCGAAGTTGGGGAGCCAAAGCACACCATAAGGCGTTGTACCGCCTGTGACGCTCAAATAAGCTTCTCCATCACACACGCCACCGCAAGATGCATTCTGAACGGAAACCGTAGCATCCAATACGGCAGGTTCGGTAATGGTAACTGTTGTGGAATCTGAACATCCGTTCGCATCGGTCACCACCACCTGATAAGTTCCTGCGCAAAGCCCTTGAACGATCGGGTCCGTGGCGTTGGACGGATCGTTCCATTGGTAAGAATATGGGGCTGTGCCGCCTTGGGCCAATACGCCAGCAACACCATCGCATGTTCCACCGCAGGTGATGTTCTGAGCAGAATCCAACAGGAGCAGCGGCAATGGTTCGGTGATAACCGCAGCCGAAGTGGTTGTACATCCGAGGGAATCGGTGACCACCAAGCTGTAGATGCCAGCGCAAAGGTTTGCCACCGTATCATTCATGGTTGATGATGGATCGTTCCACTGATAAGAATAAGGTGAGTTTCCACCAACTGCAACCGCAATGGCACTACCATCGCAATCGCCATTACATGTAACAGCAGTTGTTTGGATGGTTACCGTAATGGAATCGGGTTGATTGATGGTGACGTCCGTAGAATCCATACATCCGGCCACATCGGTCACCACAATGGTGTATGTTCCAGCACACAGACCGATCACGGTATCGTTTGCTGTAGATGCGGGGTCGTTCCACTGATACGTGAATCCACCAGAACCACCTGTGGCATCCGCGTAAGCTTCTCCATCGCATTGGCCGAAACAGGTTGCATCGACCGTACTTGTATTGATGACGATGGCCGGTGGTTCATTCACAACCACTTGTTGCTGTTGCTGACAGCCATTGGCATCGGTAACGGTAACGGTGTATGTTCCGGCACAAAGATTTGTTTCGGTGCTTGCAGTACCGCCTGATGACCAGCTGTAGGTGTAAGGCAGTGTTCCGCCAGAGGCGATAACCGTTGCAGCGCCATCGCAGGCACCCGGACAGGTGGCATCTGTGACCAGTTGCAGGCTCAACGATATCGGATCAGGATCGTCTATCTGAACCTGAGCCACGGATTGACATCCATTGGCATCGGTCACGGTAACGTTGTACTGTCCGGCACACAATCCGGTAGCTACTGAGTCTGTTTGCGCACTTGGGTCGTCCCAAAGAATGGTGAACGGAGCCGTTCCTCCTGAGATGGATACGGTTGCCGAGCCATCGCAGGAACCGTTGCAGGTGGCATCTACACCGGAAACGGTGATCGTTGGACCGCTGATGTTACCAACGGGGATGGTTTCAATTCCTTCGCAGCCCGCACCATCTGTAATGGTGACCGTGTAAATTCCTGCACAAAGGGCAGAGGCGGTATCGTTGGTTGAAACGTTCGGTGACCAAGCGTAGGTGTAAGGACCGCTGTCTCCACCGGATGGTGTCAGGTAGATCTGACCGTTGCACTGCCCACAGGTGGCCTGCGTTACGTTCGGGTTGCCCAAGATCTGGCTTGGTTCGTTGATGGTGACGATCTGTGTATAGATGCATCCCAGCGAATCTTCGATCTGAACGTTGTAAACGCCAGCGCAAAGTCCGGTAACATTGGCGGTTGTTTGCCCTCCTGGCACCCATAGGTAATTATAAGGAGGAATTCCACCGACAGGTGTTACTGTGGCCTCGCCATCGCAGACACCGAAACAAGAGGCATCTGTGCTTACGACCGTGGCACTTGTTGGGCCACCATCATTACTTACGGCAATATCGAAGTTCTGTGTACATCCGATGGCATCCGTTACATCTACCGTGTAAACGCCAGGACAAAGTCCACTGATGGAAGCTGTCGTTTGACCATTACCCCATAGATAGGTGTACGGAGGAACACCCCCATCAGGCGTTACCGTGATCTGTCCATTGCACTGACCACACGTTGCGTTTACAACCAATGTATCGATAATGATCTCGGTAGGTTGGAAGATCTGCACAGGAGCCGTGGTAACACAACCGTTCGATCCGGTTACGGTTACCGTGTAGTTTCCCGGGCAGAGACCGACAGCCGTAAGTGTTGTCTGGTTGTTCGGGTCGTTCCACTGGTATGAATACGGGAACGTACCTCCCGTTGGGAATACCGTTGCCGTTCCATCGCATTGCCCAAAGCAACTTACATCGCTGGCCGTGGTTGAGGCTGACAATGGGTTCGGTTGTGTGATGGTGACCGTGGAAACGGAGACACATCCGTTGTTGTCGGTTACGGTAACGCTATACGTTCCGGCACAAAGCCCGGTAATGGTATCGTTTGTCGTGTTGTTGATGTCGTTCCATTGATAGGTGTACGGAGGTGTTCCACCTGTACCTTCAACCACAGCCGTTCCATCGCAAAGCCCGTTGCAACTTACATTGGTCTGACTCACAATGCTGGATGAAAGTCCGTTGGGACCTGTGATTGTCACCGATTCAGAAGCGGTACATCCGTTGGCATCTGTTACAGTAACCGTGTAGGTACTTGCACAGAGGCTGTCGGCTGCTGCTGTTGTCTGCGCCAAAGCGTCATCCCACTGATATGTATAAGGACCTGTTCCACCGACAACATCTGCCGTGGCCTCTCCTATACAGATACCATCACACTGCAGGTTGACGATTCCAGAGAATGTGATGACCAACGGATCCGGTTCTGTAATGGTCACCGGAACGGTGAAATCGCAGTTATTGGCGTCTGTTACAGTAACGGTGTAGTTTCCGGCACACAGCCCTGTTGCGGTTGCGGTTGTCTGCGCAGAAGGGTCATCCCAGAGGTATGAGAATGGAGGTGTACCGCCAACGGCCGTTACGGTTGCGGTTCCATCGCAAAGCCCGTTGCAACTTACATCGGTGGTTGTAGCCGTTGCCGTAAGCCCCGCAGGGTTGTTCACTGTTCCGGCCACGGTGTCCATACAACCGTTGGCATCGGTAACCTGAACGATAAAGGTACCTGCACAGAGGCTGTCTGCATTGGCCGTTGTCTGGGATAAGGGGTCATTCCATTGGTAGGTGAAAGGAATGGTTCCACCGGAAGGAATGACCGTGATCTGACCGTCACAGTTGCCAGCGCACGTTCCGTTATCTATAATGAGCAGCGAAAGTCCGATCGGGGTCGGTTGGGTCAGGTTCACCTGATTTACAGCAACACATCCGTTGCTATCTGTCAGCGTGATGGTGTAAAGTCCTTCGCACAGTCCGGTTGCAATTGAATCTGTCTGACCTGCCGGGTCATCCCACAGATACGTGAAAGGTGGTGTTCCACCCGTTGGTGTGGCAATTGCCTGGCCATTGCAAGAGTCATTACACAATGGGTCGATTCCCGTCATGGCAATCGAAGCAGAAGGAATATCGTTCACTAAGGAAGTGACAACTTTGGAACAGCCGGTGCCATCCGTTACTGTGATGTTGTAAACGCCTGCACACAACCCTGTGGCACTTGTACCCGACCCGACATTCGGAGACCACGAGTAGGAATACGGTGGTGTTCCTGAGATCGGTGTCAATTGGATCTGACCGTTGCACTGTCCGCAAACAGAGTTGGTCACGGTCTGTCCGACCATGATCTGATCCGGTTGACCGATGGTTACCGTTTCGGTATGGATGCAATGCAGCGAATCCTGTATCTGAACGTTATAGGTTCCTGCGCAAAGTCCTGTTACGTTGCTGGTGTTGTAACCTCCCGGAACCCACTGATAGGTGTAAGGAGGAGTTCCTCCGATTCCGGTAACTGTTGCTTCCCCATCGCAAACGCCATAGCAGGACGCGTCCACCACAGTTACGTTGGCGCCTGTTGGGCCATCTGAGTGATCAACAGGAATGAAGAACGTTTCAGAACATCCGTTGGCATCGGTCACTTCCACGTTGTAAACGCCTGCACACAGGTTGGAAATCGTGGCCGAAGTGGCACCCGTATTCCACAGGTACGAGTAAGGAGCTACGCCACCTGTTGGCGTTACGGTAACCGAACCATCACACTGACCACAGGTTGCGTCTGTCACATTTTCACTGATGGTGATCGGCCCCGGTTCGTTGACGGTCGCCAGCGAATCGTTTGCACCGCCACCGCTCAGGCCAATGTTCCAATCGAAGATGAAGCCATTGTCAATGGCGAAGTTGTCCGTTACGGTAATGGTCCAATCGCCATTCAACGGACAGCCCAAAAGACCCGAAAGTGGATCGACACTTGAGTAACTTCCTGCAGGAAGCGCGACCCCTTGGCTTACAATGACCGTGTTTCCAAGCCCAGCCTCCGTTTCCATGGTCCCGTACATCGGGTTCGTGTTCCAGCAGTATTCAAAACCTGTTCCCGGAACAGGCGTAATGCTGTCGTTGTCGTTGGCATCGCCCAAGAAGACGCTTGCACCTGTTTGACTGGTCGGGAAAGAGCCTTCCAGAAGGACTGTTTGACCGTTCGGGCAACTCAGTTCAATGTCAAGGTCGCTCAGCCATGAGTGCTCCATGGTGATACAGATGCCTTGGAAATCGCTGACATTGGTGAGGGTACCGAGCGCAGGGAAGCCTGTAATGTTGATGGAAGTGCTGTAGGTTGCTCCAGTTCCATCAGGAAGTGCAAGTGTACCGCCATTGAAAGAGCCTCCCAACGTAACCGTGCTTGACGTACATCCATTGGCATCGGTCACCACCACAGAGTAATCGCCCGCAGGAAGCCCGCTTATATCTTCCGTTGTCTGTCCCAGCGGATACCATTGATAAGTGTATGGCCCCACGCCTCCTGAAACCGTCAGGTCGATGGCTCCATCCGAACCACCTTCGCAGGTCACGTCCGTAACGGCCATGGAAATCATGATCGGGTCGGGTTCCGTTATAGTGAAATTCACCGTTTGCGAACAGCCGTTATTGTCTGTTACGGTAAGCGTGTAGCTGCCAGCGCATAATCCTGACTCGGAAGTTCCTGTACCACCGGTTGGTTGCCAATCGTAGGTGAATGGAGGATGATTTCCGGTCACCGTGGCTGTTGCCGTTCCATCACAATATCCGTTGCAACTCACGTTTGTTGAGTTCACGGAAACCTGCAACTGGTTATCATCAATGGTGAAGGAGGTTGAATCCTGACATCCATTGGCATCGGTTACAACCACGGTGTAATTTCCAGCGCAAAGTGACACGGAACTTGGACCGCTGTTGGAATAAGGACTCCAATCGAATGTATATGGAAGTGTTCCGCCTGTGCCGCTCACGGTTGCGGTACCATCACACAGACCCGAACAGGTGGCGTCTGTACTTACAGAACTGGCAACCAGCACATTCGGCTCCAAAATGTCAATTTGCAATGAGTCCTGACATCCGTTCGCATCCGTCACCAAGATCTGGTAGGTGCCTGGGGCAAGACCTGTGGTATCCTGTCCGGTCGACCCACCGGGCGACCACAAATAAGTATATCCGGGAGTTCCACCGGAAACAGAAACATTGATAGAGCCATCGGTGTCGCCATTACAGCTTACATCAACGTGCGTTTCTGTAATGGAAATTTGGGTCGGCTCATTCACGGTAACGGTCGGGAAGGTGTTGGTACAACCCAAGCTGTCGGTAACCGTTAGCGCATAAGTACCTGCACTAAGACCGGAAATGTTTTCCGTTGTCTGTGCCGTTCCAGACCACGAATATGTGTAAGGAGGAGTTCCTCCGATGACACCGGAAGAGGTGATCTGTCCATCCGTTCCTCCGAAACAGAGCGGGTCGGTTGCGGTAAGCGTATCAGCCCAATCAGCAGGCGAATCGATAGTGAATGGCTGTGTTTGAGGACAGCCGTTGTTGTCGGTTACTTGAACGGTGTAAGATCCGCCATCAAGACCCGAAATGGAATCGCTGGTCTCCACGAAACCTGGCCAGAAATACGTGTAAGGGGCCGTTCCGCCCGTTACATCCACCACCGCAGTACCCACATTGCCACCGGGGCAAGAGTCGGGTGTGGTGGTTACCATAATATTGAACGGAGGAGGATCGTTGATCACCGCAAAATCGATGGCCGCCTGACAGCTACCACCGCCACCATCTTCGCCCACCACAATGATCTGATAGTTGGTAACACCCGATCCCAAACCTGTGAAACAGTAGCTGGTATTGCTCTGTGGACCGGAGTTGAGGAAGAATGGACCGTTGAAGATCTGATAAGTGTAGTTGGGGAAACCGCCTGACACATAGATGCAGATCGATCCATCATTCGCTCCCGGACAGGAAACATCGGTGGTGACGATAGAGTCGATGACGACAGGACATTGCGCTTCCGCCTTCTGCACCAGCAGAAGTGTTGTGAGTAGCGGAAGTCCAAATGAGAGGAGTTCGCGTAAAGCTCGCTTCATGTCGAATATTTAGGTAGAAATAGGTTTATTGGACGAGGTTGGAACAGTCAAAAATCAAGGGGTTAAGGTACAATTTTTAGGATTACTCCAAGAGGCAGTAAAACAGCCTTCTGTTGGGAGGAAAAATTGCTTGCTAATGTTTTTGGTGTCGGGTGTTCTCAATTCAAATTGAATCCTGGTCTGGTTTCGAGGGCAACCTACGTTAATTGCCGCATTTGGTTACTTGGGCACTCAATTCACCACAAGCGTTAAACGGTCGGAGTGCTCTCCATTCTGTATGGAAAGGAAATACAGTCCGGATGACAGGTGCGTCAGATCGAATTGAAACCTGTTCGGACCGACCAGAATGGATCTGGTGAAGCTTTCCAAAATTCTTCCTTCTGCATCGGCCACAGTAAATGTGCAGCGGCCTTGTGCGGCAGCATCCAGCGAAAGCTGAAATTGCCCATTGCTTGGATTCGGAAACGCCTTGGCCATCAGCCTATCGCGCTGTTCTTCTACACTTACGCTTGTCAGGTCGAGAAAGGCTGTGTCGCTGCCGCAACTGTTGGAGGCCACCAGATACATGGGAACCGTACCGCCAACGCTGAAGGTATGGGTCGGTTCGAAGTCGGTGCTTGTGCTTCCGTCTCCGAAGTTCCACTCGTAATCGGTGGCATCCAACGAAAAGTTGTTGAACTGAACATCAAAGAGGTTCAGACCCGGTGAGAATGCGGCTGTCGGGAGTGGGTTGACGGTGATCTGAATAGAGTTTGAGGCACTGCTACAGCCGATCCAATCCGTAACTGAAACGTTGTAAGTACCGCTTTCAAAAACCGTTATCTCTTCACTTACGGACCCAGTGCTCCAATCGTAATATGGATAAAGTGAGTCAACAGAAAGCGTAACACTTCCGCCTTCGCAGAATTCGGTAGGCCCGCTAACGTTAATGGTCGGTTGCGGTGGATTGGAAACCTGCGCAACAACAAAGGCCAATGTATCGGTACAGCCGGTGTAGTGCGTTACAACCACCTCGTAGTTCCCGGCCGTGAGGAATACGCTTTGACCCGTTTCTGATGTGGGCAGCCATTCATATCCGGTATAATTCTGCTCAATACTGAGGTCGGTGCCAGAACTGCCTATGCAGTATGACGTATTGCCCAGAAGTGTGAGTGGTAAATGCGGTGGGCAGTTGATCTGTGCCACAATATGGCCAGCGCAGAAAGTTGTGAGGAACAGAAGTCCTGTTACGCGGAAGAACATTGATTCGAAATTATGCATCCTATCCGTTTTTCAGTACGCGTACCAGTGCCTGATAGCCTCCGATCTGCGTGCGTAGCATATAAACCCCAGCGGGAAGTGCAGACATATCGATCGGAATGCGGTTGTTTCCCGAACGGATCGACCGAGCTTCGGTTCGGATCGATGCCCCAGTAATGGCGAAGATCTCCACGTTGGCCAACCCCGTAACAGTTGAGTTTATATCCAATATGGAAAGGTCCTGTGCGGGGTTCGGGTAAAAATTCAGCGAGAACATTTCATTGTGTTCGGCAATGCCGTTGGCATCAAGTACGGTGATCGTGTACCCGGTTTCGTCCAACGCTTGCGGAACGGGGGCGGGAAGATCGAAGGAAGAAGGTATTCCAAGGGTGGAAAGCAGGCCGCCACCAAGAGACGAAAGATCGACATCACCCTCTGTGTAAGAAAGGATATCGAAGGTGAAATTTCCAGCTTCGGTCGGTGTTCCTGTAATGGTGATGCTGCCGGAAGCCCCTGCCAAATAGGTGCACGGTGTAGCATCGCAGTTGCCCGACATGCCCTGTGGAAGTCCATCAACATTGAAAGTGGAACGGGTAACGTTGAAGTCGAACGTCTGTGAACTGAGATTCAGTAATCCGAGGGCAGGAGCCGCCTGCGGAAATGCCACGGAAAGTGCCTGTTCCACAATATCTCCGGGCAATGTAGAAGTAGGAGGAACGGTGAATGAAATGACCTGATCGGAATATGCCTGATTCAGATGCGCATCAGGAAGGTTGCTTGCCGATGGGTTGAACGTTTGCGCCCAAGTGGTGCAGGCGAATGACAAAAGGAATAGAATGGAAAAACTTTTCATTGTACTCAGAATTCGACCGTAAAGCTAAACGTTCGGATTTGACCAACGAAAAAGGGCGGTGAATTTCACCGCCCTTCCTGTTCAAAGTTGTTATCAGTCTCAGTTTTTCTGAACGCGGACAAGCGCTTGGTGTCCGTTGATGTCAGATCTCACCAAATAAATTCCAGATGGAAGTGCGGTCATATCAAGGTTGATGCGGTTACTTCCCAAACGGATCGACTTGGTGTCTGTTTGAACCAATGCACCTGTGATAGAGTAAACTTCCACAATTGCCAAGCCCGAAACAGTTGAATTCACATCCAGAATAGAAACACCCTGAGTTGGGTTCGGGTAAAGACTTAACGAGAACACCTCGTTGGCCTCTTCAATTCCATTCGGGTCATTTACATTCATGGTATAGCCAGTTTCATCCAAAGCACCAGGGATCGGTTGAGGAATGGCAAACGTTGATGGGATCCCAAATCCGGAAAGTGCCCCAGCAAATGCTGAAAGATCGGCCTCTCCAGAGGTCAATGATGTAATATCGATGGTGAAATTACCGGCCTGAGTTGGCGTACCTGCAAGCGTAATGCTTCCGCTCGCCCCGGCCACATAGGTACATGGGGTGGCATCGCAAGTGGCGGTCACTCCGGCAGGTAGCCCGGTAACAGAAAGCGTTACAGACTGCACGTTCAATGGGAACGACTGGCCACCAAGCAGACCTGTTATGGCGGCAGCTTGAGGGAATGCAGCGGCTACAGCCGAACCAACAGTAGCTCCATCAACAGTAGAGGTCAACGGAACGGTGAAATTGATAACCTGACCTGCATACGCCTCATTAATTGTTCCCGAAGGAAGTGCCGATGCAGAAGGATTGTAAACCTGAGCGTTCACTGCAAATGCGGCACTCAGCGTCAAAATAGAAAGTAGGGTTCTTTTCATGGTAGAAAAATAATTATGTACTGTGCAAAGGTACAAAATGAATAAATGAAAAAGGGGCGATGAAATTTCATCGCCCCTTCAAGTTTAAAAGACCTGGTCCGTACTTACTTTTTAACTGTACGGATCAATGCTTGATGACCATCGATCTCTGCCTTGATCATGTAGATTCCAGCAGGAACAGAAGAAAGATCCAAAGAAAGACGGTTGGCTCCCATGCGGATGGTTCTGGTGTTGGTTTGGATGATCGCTCCTGTAATTGCGTAAACCTCAACAGAAACCTGACCTGCAACAGTTGAGTTGATGTCAAGAGTTGAAAGACCCTCCGTTGGATTCGGGTAGAAACCAAGCGAGAAAACCTCGTTCGCTTCTTTGATTCCAGTAGAGCTTACGTTCATGGAGTAACCTTGGGCATCCATCAGACCAGGAAGAGTTGGTACAGACTGTCCTTGGAATGAACCTCCAAACGGAACTGTTTGAGTTCCAAGAATTGGAACAGTAATATCGACAGAACCAGTTGTTTCTGACGTGATGTCAACTGTAAAACCACCGCCAGCGGTTGGAGTTCCAGAAATAACGATGTCGCGCGTAGCACCACCTGCAACGCTACATCCGCCACAATCATCGCTCAATCCTGCTGGCAATCCGGCTACTGTCAGTGCCGTTGATGTTACTGCAACCGGATAGCTCGTACCCGCGTTGATGTAAGAGCCCACAAGTGCCACAGCCTGAGCAGGAAGCACATCAAGAATTTGCTGCCCCGTTACGTTTGTCGTAGCAGGAATGGCAGCATTGATCGTTTCTGAGTAAGCCGTTCCAACTTCACCGTTCGCCAATGGCGACCCGGCAGCTGGAGTAAAAGTCTGAGCAGAAGCACCGAAGGCAACACCCAACGCAAGAATAGAAAGTAGAGTTTTCTTCATTATTATGAATTTGTTGTTTAAGAGTCCAAAGTTAAGAATTGAACCGAAGTCTGTTGTTGATTATCTGACATACACATGCCAAAACGAACGGAGGGTGCGAAATTTCGCACCCTCCGTTCAATTCCAAGTTCCTGTAGTTCCTAAATTCCTGTAGTTCCAATGCTCAGACGCTTACTGGCATCCTGGTCTTTTCAACAAGTAGCAATTCGGTCAACGACATTTTCATCATAAGGGCAATTTCGTTCGCAAATCGCTGTTCCGAGGCACTCAGCCTTTTTTTCATCCCCGTTTCCATTTTCGATATGTTTTTGGTGCGTTTCATCGTGTTCTGGTTGGTTTAACTGCATCAGTCCAATCTCTGTTTCCAAATACCGACAAACGACACAATCGTTTGGATAAACGACACGGTTTATCGCCAACCGACAAAAAGTGAATATCATTGTCGTTTAGCAGAAAATGAAGGTTCTCGTACTCTATTATTCGCAAACTGGGCAATTGAAAGATATTGCCAATCATTGCCTCTCGCCTTTGGTGAAGGATGATTCGGTAGACGTTGATTTCGTGAAAGTGGAAACCGAACACCAGTTCCCGTTTCCTTGGACAAGGCTGTCGTTCTTCAACGCCTTTCCAGAATCGGTCTTCGGTATTCCATTCAAAATGAAACCGATTGGGGTGGATGCATCGAAAGATTACGACCTCATCATTTTGGCTTACACCGTTTGGTATCTCAATCCGAGCATTCCCATTTCGAGTTTGCTTCAGAACGAAGAAGCCAAACGCATTTTCAATGGAAAGAAAGTGGTCACACTCATCGGTTCACGGAACATGTGGGTGCTGGCTCAGGAACGTGTGAAGCGACATCTGAAAGAGCTGAAAGCGGACCTGATCGGAAATATCGTTCTCATCGACCGCAACAAGAATCTCGTTAGCATCATCACCATTATAAGATGGATGTTCTACGGAAAGAAAAATCCGTTCTGGGGTTTCCCACGGGCAGGAATCATTCAAGAAGACATTGAATCGAGCAACCGTTTTGGGGAAGTTCTGCTGAATCGATTGAAACAGAACGATCTTTCCGACATGCAGGAAGAACTGAATGAGAAAGGTGCCGTGGAGATAAATCCATCGTTGGTGATCTTGGAGAAGCGCGCCACCAAACTGTTCCACATGTACGGCAACTTCCTCATCAAAAAAGGAGGATTTTTCGATAAGGAACGGTTGGGCCGCGTGAGTTTGCTCTCCTATCTGTTGCCAATTGGAGCTTTCATCCTTTCTCCAATAACAACCTTGTCATCATTCTTGATTTCTGTCATTAAGCGAAAGGAATTGGCTTCCGAGATTCGCTACTACAAACAGAATTCGCTGCGCGAGTGAACAATTCTACGGGAATCTACTTATTTGAATTTATGGTATGCAAGCATACCTTTGCGCGCTTGCGAGATTTACGCATTAGACCGAGCAGTTGAAGGAAGTTTACATTACAGGATTAGCGAAGTTCTTGCCGAACGAACCCATCTCGAACGATGAAATGGAGTCGGTTCTTGGAATGATCGGTGGAAAGCCATCGCGGGCTCGAAGGATCGTACTCAGAAACAACGGAATTCAAAACCGATACTATTCGCTGCAACCGAATGGAAAATTCAGTCATTCCAACGCAGAGTTGGTGGTAGAATCCATTAAAAGGTTGGGTGTTGAACTGAACGAAGTGGATGTGTTGGCCTGCGGAACATCGGCCGCAGATCAGGCGCTACCATCGCACACCGCCATGGTTCACGGACTGTTGGATGCCGAGATGGAGATCGTTTCGCCAAGTGGTGCCTGCTGTTCGGGAATCCACGCCATGAAGTATGCCTACATGAGCATCAAGGCAGGCGAAGCGCAGAAAGCAATCACATGTGGTTCTGAGTTGGTTTCTCCCATGATGATGGCGCGGAATTTTGAAGCAGAATCTCGCTCTGAATCGGAGTTGGAAAGCAATCCGTTCATCGGTTTTGAGAAGGATTTTTTGCGTTGGATGTTGTCTGATGGTTCGGGCGCAGCCTTGTTGCAAGACAAACCGAATGAGTCTGGACTTTCGTTGAAAGTAGAATGGATCGAGAGCCGTTCGTACGCGCACCAGTACGAAACGTGCATGTATTCTTCGGCAGATAAGAACGAGGACGGTTCGGTAAAGAGTTGGAAAGAGTTTGAACCTGAAGAATGGCTGGATCACAGCGTTTTTGCCATGAAGCAGGATGTGAAATTGTTGAGCAGCACGATTGTCCCGCTGGGTGGAAAGTACCTGACCGAAATCGCGAAGCGCAGAAACTTGGATGTTTCTTCTGTCGATTACTTCCTGCCGCATCTTTCGTCCAATTTCTTCCGTCAGCAGGTTTACGATCAGCTGAAAGCGGATGGAATGGAGATCACCGAAGACAAGTGGTTCACCAACTTGGTTCAGGTTGGTAACGTTGGTTCTGCATCCATCTATATAATGTTGGAAGAGCTCTTCAACTCGGGGAAACTGCAGAAAGGCCAGCAGATTCTACTGATGGTTCCGGAAAGCGCCCGTTTCTCTTACGCGTACGCACTTCTTACTGTTTGCTGAAAGATGCTGGTCAGCCGCGAAGATGTACTGAAATTCATCCCGCAGCGCGAACCGATCGTGGTTGTTCACGGTCTACTTGAGCATTCCGAAAACGCATCTGTTTCTGAATTTCATGTAGAGGAAAACCATCTTTTCGTTCGCGATGGAAAGTTGCTTCCTTCGGGTTTGATGGAGAATATTGCGCAGACCTCAGCCTTGCGTTCTGGGTATCATTTCGCGCAGCAGATGCAGGAAGGTGGCGAACAGAAAGAACCACCCATCGGCTTTATTGGAGCGTTGAAAAACTTCGTGGTTTCTGATTTGCCGTCTGTTGGTTCTGTGCTGAAGACCAAGGTCACCGTTCTTCACGAAGTAATGGGAATGCAAGTGGTGGAAGCTGAGGTGCATTGCGGCAAAAACATCATCGCATCCTGCGAAATGAAGATCTTTTTAAGCCAAGAATCCGCTTAAACTCCCCTCCTGGCAAGGAGGGGTCGGGGGAGGTCGGCATGATTAAAAATAATTGAACAAATTCGCGACAGATTCCTTAATGCATTCTAAAACAGAGCCATGTCACAAGAGTTGATTGAAAAACTGAAAGTGCAGATCATCGAAACGCTGAACTTGGAAGACCTTGAGCCTTCTGACATTGACGCCAACGACCCACTTTTCGGTGATGACGGAATCGGTCTTGACTCGATTGATGCGTTGGAGCTCATCGTTCTGATGAACAAGGAATATGACATTCAAATCGCTGATCCTGAAGAAGGAAAAGAGGTTTTCTATTCCATCAAAACCATGGCTGATTACATTGCGGCCAACTCCTAATTCCCCTCTTGAGAGGGGTTAGGGGTGTGTCAGTTCCTCGCCTCAATAAACTGCGTCAGGTCGTCCTTGTAGCTCTTGAAGGTGAATGAATTCACCACGCGGTAGTAGTTCTGCGTATCAATGCAGTAATCGAACGCGTACTTGGCAACCGCCAATTTCGAATCATCATACGTCAATACGTTGAGGATCTCCACGATCTGGTCAGCACGGAAACATTGCTTCGATTTGATCATCATCTTGGCCTGCTTTTCCATCGAATCTTTGAAGGTTGCCGCTTTCACCAATTGCGTGATCTCGGCCATGTCCTGCGGGCTCACTTCACAAACGGGTTGCGGAATCGGTGCTGGTTCGGGAGTTGGGGCAGGTTGCGGAATCGGGACCAACTCAACTGTCATCTCTCCAACCACCAGATCGTGCAATCGGAACGCACTACTGAACAGTTGAAACGAATCATACACATCGTAGAAATTCTGAGGGTCCGTCACGTTCTGATAGCTCGCATACGCAAAATCAATCCGGTAAGGATCCTGACCGAGCAAGCGACATACTTGATAGACCTGCGCGCTGCTCAAACAGAATGGTCCGAACTGCTGCATGGCCGTTCTGAAACGTGCTGATTCCTGCGGCAACGCTCGCAATTGTTGCAATTCGCTTTGAAACATTCGAGGGTTCATCGGTCCGCGACAGTTCTGTGCGTTCACGCTAAGTGAGGAAACGAAAAATGAAAGAAGAAAAACGTATCTCATGATAAATGGAATAGGTGTTCAAATATGGTTTGATGGCGGTTCGAAATTACTTTTTCTCGTCTTCCAATTCCCCTCCTTGAAAGGAGGGGTCAGGGGAGGTCAGAGCTTTACAAGAATTATTCCCAGCATTACAAACACCACACCGATCAGGCGGGTTTTACTGAAATCCTCTTTCAGAAGCGCGTAACCCGCAATGGCGCCAAAGACAACCGAAGCCTCGCGTACCGCAACAATCCGACTGACAGGCGCAATTTGCATCACATATAATATGATGAGGTAACTGCTGGTTGCAATGATGCTGATGGCAATGGTCGGCTTCATCAACGTTCTCAAAGTCAATCGCATTTCAGCCCTTCGGCTTTTCAGCACGTAGGGCAAAAACATCAGTGCAGAAATAACCTGCGAAGCCGCCAGAACGGGTATCGGATGGATTTTCGCCACCAGCAATTTGTCCATAATGGTGTAGCTCATAATGAGCGAGCCGCAGATCAGCGCAAGAAAGATTCCCTTCGGGGATGTCGCTTTCCTATTTCTCCGATAGGAAAGAATGGCGATTCCTGAAACCACCATCGCAACGCCCGAAGCTGAAGTAGTGTTTACAATTTCGTGCAGAATAACCAGCGAAAGAATCACCGCGCCTGCAATTCCGCTTCCGCGAACAATTGGATAAAGTGTGCTGATGTCGCCATTCTTATACGTGAACGTCAGTACAAATCCGTAAACCGCATGAAACACGCCTGTGGCGATGAGAAGGACGATAAGGTTTGGGTTCAATTCAACTTCCCGCAAATGTGGAATGGCAAGCAAGGTTGTGATGACCGAACTGATGCAGAACGAAAGGTAAATGATGCTGTAATTGCCAGCGTGTTTCTTGGCGATGAAGTTCCATGATGCGTGCAGCAGCGCGCTCGAAAGCACCAGAAGGAACGTTAAAGTTGACACTTGCCAAATATCGTCAAACATTGAGGGTTGAAGAAAGTTTCTCCTCTCCTTTGGGGAGGCTGGGAGGGGCTGTATATTCGCACCTTATTCATAATCTGTAACCATGAAAGGACCGATCTCCCAATTTGCTGAAGAACATTTCCGCCATTTTAACGCTGCTGCGCTGATGGACGCTGCAAAAGGCTACGAGACCCATCTGGCCGAAGGCGGCAAGATGATGATCACGCTTGCTGGCGCGATGAGTACTGCCGAGCTGGGACGTTCATTGGCCGAGATCATTCGTCAGGGAAAAGTTGACATCATTTCTTGCACAGGAGCCAATTTGGAAGAGGATCTGATGAACCTTGTGGCGCACGACCACTACAAGCGCGTGCCCCATTATAGAGACCTTTCTCCGAAGGATGAATGGGAACTTTTGGAAAATGGATTTAATAGAGTTACAGATACATGTATCCCGGAAGAAGAGGCTTTCCGCAGGTTGCAGAAACACATTTTTAAGGTTTGGAAAGATGCGCAGGACAACGGCAATCGCTATCTGCCGCACGAGTACATGTACAAGATCCTTTTGAGTGGAGAACTGGAGCAGTATTACCAGATTGACCCCAAGAATTCGTGGATGTTGGCAGCGGCTGAGAAGAACCTTCCGATCATTTGTCCGGGATGGGAAGACAGCACCATGGGAAACATCTTTGCTTCGTACTGCTACAAAGGAGAATTGAACCCATCAACCATGAAATCGGGCATTGAATACATGACCTATCTGTCTGATTGGTACATCAAAAATTCAGGCGGAAAAGGAGTTGGATTCTTCCAAATTGGCGGTGGAATTGCGGGAGATTTCCCGATCTGTGTGGTGCCGATGCTCTATCAGGATCTTGAAATGACCGACATTCCTTTTTGGAGCTACTTCTGCCAGATTTCGGATAGCACAACCAGCTATGGTTCTTACTCTGGTGCCGTTCCTAACGAAAAAATAACGTGGGGAAAACTCGACATCGACACGCCAAAATTCATTGTAGAAAGTGATGCGACCATCGTGGCTCCGCTCATTTTTGCGTGGTTGCTCGATTGGTAGTAATGGAAACCGTGAACACTTCGCTTGTCAAGTGAAGTTTCTGCGTATTCTATTAACTTCATGCCTTCTCAACTCCGAGGCATGAAGTTTACTTTACGACTTTCCTTTTTCTGGCTACTTGGTATCAGTTCGGTTTTTGCTCAGGACAATATGGGCATTGGAACGCTGAATCCTGATCCATCCGCCATACTTGAGGTGCAAAGTACCGACAAAGGTGTGCTGCTTCCGCGATTGACATCCGCACAGAAAAACGGTATTCCAAATCCTGCCCAAGGTCTTTTTGTTTTCGATACCGATACAGAATCGTTCTGGTATTACGATGGAACGCAATGGGTTGAAGCATTGGGTCCGCAGGGTCCAACTGGTCCAACTGGGCCGCAGGGCATTCAAGGCCCAACAGGCCCAACAGGCCCTCCTGGTGCTGATTCGAGCGTGCCTGGTCCGACTGGTCCGACTGGCACGCAAGGCCCGCAGGGACCACAGGGAATAACAGGCCCAACAGGAGCAATCGGCCCGACAGGCCCGCAAGGTTTACAAGGTCCGCCAGGCCCTACAGGAATTCAAGGTGTTCAAGGGCCAACAGGTCCACAGGGAGTTCAAGGCCCAACGGGTCCACAAGGACAGATTGGCCCAACGGGTCCGCAAGGAGTCCAAGGTCCTCAAGGTGTAACAGGTCCGCAGGGAATTCAGGGCCCAACGGGTCCATCAGGTTCTGCGAGCTACAATCTCACTTTCACATCAAATCCAGATGGAACGTACAGCTTGACAGATGATGGAGGAACGCTCACCACTTCTTCCGGTTCGTGGTTGACCACAGGCAATTCAGGAACAAATCCGACCAATAATTTCGTGGGAACTACCGACAATCAACCCTTGGTTGTACGAACAAACAACACGGAAAAGATGCGCGTGCTGGCCAATGGCGACATCTGGGTTGATGGTGTGAAGCCCATCATGCTAAAACGCTATTACTGCAACGGTTGCGATAATCCGAGCAGGAACACGGGGGTGTCAACGGCCGACTATATTGCCTTTATCGGTGGGTTTTACCCAACCAGCAATAATGATTCGGAAAGCACACGCGCCAGGATGTACCAAAATGGCGGTACGTGGTGGTTCAAAGGCGATACAGAAGGGCCAAGCGGAGAAGACTGGAGTGTTGATGTCGTCTTCATCAAGATTCAGATGGTGGATGATCAGCGACCAGCGTCATCGCAAGGAGGTGGAACAGGATTCTGATGCGAAATCTCGTTCAAATATTGCTGATGCTCGTGTTATCGTTTCGGGCGATGGCGCAGCAACAGGTCGGTGTAGGAACACTTAGCCCTGACCCATCTGCAAAGTTGGAATTGAGTGCGCAGAACAAAGGCGTGCTGATTCCAAGAATGACCAGCGCACAGCGCGAAATGATTCCGAATCCGACCAACGGCCTGTTAGTGTTCGATGTAACTACCGTTGGATTTTGGTATTTCGATGGCGTGCAATGGGTTCAGCCATTCGGTCCAACAGGCCCTCAGGGACCAGTAGGTCCGACCGGAGTACAGGGACCGACCGGAGCGCAGGGACCGACCGGTCAGCCATCAACCGTTGTTGGTGCGCAGGGAATACTCGGAATAACAGGTTTGCAAGGGATGCAGGGGCCATCTGGCCCAATTGGGCAGCAGGGCGTTCAGGGAATTGTTGGTATTAACGGAGTTACTGGTCCGCAGGGATCGGTGGGGTCAACAGGTGCTCAGGGAATTCCTGGAATTCTTGGTCCAACAGGACCGATCGGAAATACCGGTCCGCAAGGTGTGGTGGGAATTACCGGAATTGATGGCCCGCAAGGTCCGCAAGGAATTTCTGGTCCGACCGGCCCGATGGGACCACCGAGTTTCAACACAGCGATCGCCATAAATGCCAACGGACTGATGTCTGTGACCGATCCACAATCGACCCTCAATGCGCAACAGGCCGCTTGGATGACAACAGGAAATGGTGGAACAAATCCCACCAACAATTTCCTTGGCACCACAGATGCACAGGATCTTAACATGGAAACCAACAACACCGAACGCCTGCGTGTACTTTCCAATGGAGATGTTTGGGTGGCGGGCATCAAGCCCTTCCTACTCAAGCGGTTCTACTGCAATAACTGCGACAACCCGAACCGGAACACGGGCATGTCAACCACAGATTATATTGCTTGGGTGGCCGGGTTCTATCCTACTGGAAATGATGGAGATTCGGAGTCTACAAGAGCACGCATGTATGCCAGTGGCGGGACCTGGTGGTTCAAAGGCGATCTGGAAAGCGTGAATGATGAGGATTGGAGCGTGGATGTGCTTTTTGTGAAAGTGGAAATGACCGATGACCAACGTCCCGCAAGTTCGAACAGTGGGGGCACCGGGTTTTAGTACGGATGAAAGGGATTGCACAAATATTGATTCTGGTTTCGGCATTCGTTGTGTCGCGGACAGTCTTTGCCCAGCAACAGAACATGGGGGTTGGAACGCTTAACCCTGACCCATCGGCCTTGCTTGAACTGCAGGCCAACAACATGGGATTTTTGATCACAAGGATGACCACGGCCGAGAAATTGGCAATTGCAGGTCCGGCAACGGGCCTGTTGGTCTATGACCTTGATACCAAATCGTTCTGGTATTTCGATGGCACTCAATGGGTTGAGGCGATCGGCCCTCAGGGCCCCGTTGGCCCAACGGGTCCGCAAGGAATTGCAGGGACCATTGGTGTTGATGGCGCCACCGGACCAACCGGACCAACCGGACCGCAAGGGCCTGCCGGACAGGATGGAATAATAGGGATGGATGGAGCAACCGGTCCACAAGGTCCGCCTGGGCCTACTGGCGCTGCTGGGCCGCAGGGGATCACAGGTTCTATTGGTCCTACAGGACCGACTGGCCCGATCGGGCTACAAGGTCCGCCTGGACCTACTGGCCCCACTGGAGTTCAAGGTTTAACAGGGCCTCAAGGATTGCTCGGACCTACAGGTCCTTCCGGTCCTATCGGCCCGCAGGGTGTGCAAGGAAACATAGGACCGACCGGAGCCACAGGGCCCATCGGCCCAACGGGCCCACAGGGGATACAAGGCCCAACCGGAGCATTGGGTCCACAAGGAAATACAGGTCCACAGGGTAATACAGGTGCTCAAGGGCCAATAGGCGTTACTGGCCCGCAGGGTGTAACGGGCCCACAGGGAATTCAAGGCGCTACTGGCCCACAGGGACAGGTAGGACCAACCGGAGCAATAGGCCCTCAAGGTGTAACAGGTCCTCAAGGAATCATTGGGCCCACGGGTCCGCAGGGAATTCAGGGAAATGTGGGACCCACAGGCCCTCAAGGAGTAACTGGTCCGATCGGGCCAACAGGTGTCACTGGGCCAACGGGAAACATTGCACCGGGCACATTGGGTCAAACATTGCTAAACGATGGAACCGCCTGGGTTGCAACAAGTAATCTTTTTCACGACCCGAATACCAACAATATCGGGATCGGTACGACCGGTGCTACGGTCTCATTGGAAATTGCTACCACAGATGCTATTGGAGTTCCTTCGGGCACATCAGCCCAAAGACCAACGGGTCCGGTGCCAACCGGTGCCATGCGGTGGAACACTGACCTTGGTACGATGGAGGTGTTTACAGGTGTTACTTGGATGAATATCAACACACCCCCTATCGGCTCAACCTATATTCAATGGGCCAATGCGGCCGATCCGAACACCATCTATCCGAACACGGTATGGGTATTCTCTGATGTAACGAACGGAAGCTTCATCCGTGCACGGGGAGGCGGTGCGAACGTGAATGCTGCGGGAGCGTTGACCGGAACCGTTCAGGCCAATGCTTTTCAGGATCATACGCATACGGCAAGCGGTACAACGGCCGGCTCCGGAGCGCTTACAACATCGGCCGCAGGCTCTCATACGCACAATTGGGGAGGTTGGTGGAGCAATGATGATTCTCGTCAGTACGATACGGGAACAGGCAATGGAAACGGAACGGGTAACACCATTTCTGATGGTACATTTTGGTGGGGTGGCACCAATGGTACTGGGGCCGATTACACCTCGCGAGGTACCAGCACAGACGGAAATCACAACCACGGTGGCTCAACCTCTGGGGCGAACACTAATTCCAACAACATCTGGATTCCGTATGATGACAATTTGAGTTCAGATGCCGCGAGTTTGAACGCAAATGGTACTGCCAGCACTTGTGGTAGCGGTTGGAACGGTTATGAAACAGTTGGTAATTTCATGGGGCGTTTGAGCGACAATTGCATGGGACATACGCACTCTATAACTACAGCTGGCAACCATTCACACACCGTGAATTTTTACGCGCACAGACATTTCATTAAACAACGGGCCACTGATGCTGCGCCTGACCACACCCATAGTGTTCCCGATCACACACATAATCTGAACATTACAGTGAACGGAGCCGCCACGGGTTCAACTGCAAGCGAAACCAGACCGGACAATGTGGCGGTCATTTTTTGGAGAAGGATAAATTGATGAAGCAGTTAACCTATAGCATTCTTTTCTGCCTACCGATGTTTGCCTTCGGTCAAACGGAGTTTGTGATCAACAATGGAACGGATGTCCGCGTGAACCCAGGTTGTCAGGTGATCTTTGCTCAGGGAGGGATTCAGAATGCGGCAGGCGAATTCTCGAATGCAGGCGAAGTGGTGGTGGAAGGCAACATCATCAATGACGGAACGCTTTCTGGCGGAGCCTCTTCTGGAATTTACAGAGTGCTGAATGACGTGGAGAACAACGGACAGATGAATCCCGGCCAGAGCCTGTTCGAACTATACGGTGACGACCAGTTTTTGCGTGGTTCGCAGCAGCTCGATTTCTACGATCTTACACTTACAGGTTCTGGAATCAAGTATATACTGAAGGACATCAGCACGGCCGGAACTTTAGACCTTATCGACCGAGAATTGCATGCAGGGCCGAACACGGTTTTTCATACCAATACTTCGGCACCGACCGTGATGGCTGTTCATGACCAGGGTTTTGTAAGTGCGGATGAGGGCGGTGGCCTTTCGCGAATGACCAATAGCTCGCAGGATTATTATTTCCCGGTCGGAAGCACGGTCAATAATTTCAAGATCAGGCCCATAACCATTGCACCACAAGGAGGCGATAACACTTACAAGGTGCGTTATGCGCCCGGTCTCACCCCGAACAACACCCAACGCGGCCCGGAGATCTATTACGTCAACCCGATCTTCTACCATTATGTCGAGCGTACCGAAGGAAGTTCGGCAGGTGCGCTGACCGTCTATTATGAAGAAGCCACCGATGGAAAATTTGAAACCTTGGCACATCTCGAATCCGATTTCTGGCGGGAGAACGTAGGTACTGTCGAAGGACCGTTTCTCGGCTCAGCTCCAGAGTTGGCTTCATATAAAACAGACGGGTGGGATTTCGGCTCACCTGAAATTGCACTCGCTGCTCTTGCCACCGACCTGTTCGTTCCCAACGTGTTTTCCCCGAATCAGGACGGCCACAACGATGTTTTCAAACCACGCGGAACAGAACCGTTTGAATACGAACTGCGGGTTTACGATCGCTGGGGAAATTGCGTTTTCGAAAGCAATGAGATCGATCGCGGCTGGGACGGAACCTTCAAAGGTCAGCGCATGAACAGCGGGGTCTTTGTCTATTACATCATGTCGGGCGGTGAAGTGCTTTCTAAAGGAAATGTAACGCTGCTCCGATGAGGAAACTGCTCGCATATCTGCTGCTCATTCTCCCTTTTTGGGCTGCTTCGCAGGATATACACATGGTGCAGTTTACCGAAACGCCACAGCTCATCAATCCAGGGCAAACAGGGGTTTTCAATGGCAAGATCAGGGCCATCGTCAATTACCGCGACCAGTGGGCAAGTGTAGATGCGCCCTACCGTACGTTCGGGTTCAATTACGATCAACGCATCAGCCCCAAAAAGTGGAAGAAAAAAGCGAGTCTCTGTGTTGGTTTGGCCGCGTACCGCGATGATGCCGGAGACCTCGGTCTGCACACCACTTCGGGCGTTATCAGTTTGGCCAGCAGTCTTCATCTCACCAATACACAAACCGTCACGGCAGGTATTCAAAGCGGGGTCATCTATCGCGGAATCGACATGTCCAAGGCCGTTTGGGGAAGCCAGTATGATGGCAACAATTACGACCCGACCATGGCATCGGGCGAAGTGAGCAACTTCAACTCGTTCATCAACCCCGATGTTTCCATGGGCTTTGCCTGGAATCTGAACGAACCGCACGGCATCGGGCCGTTCCGAGAGCTTTACGTCCGTGCCGGAACGGGTATTTTTCACCTCAATAGACCCAGACAGAAATTCAATTTGGGTGAAGACGACAGGTTGGATGTCCGTTGGACCATCCATGCCGATGCGATGATGGGCGTTGGAAGCGGCCGCAGTTACATCGTTCCCATGTTCCTGTTTCAGATGCAGGGACCATCCACCGAAGCCGTGTTCGGTGGCATGTACCGTTTTTTGTTGCGCGATGCAGCACAAGTGACAGGTTTTGTGAAAGGAGGCGCGCTTGGAATGGGTGCAACCTACCGCTGGGGCGATGCCATTACGCCAATGGTAAGTGTAGAATATCTTTGGATGCGATTGGGAGTGAGCTATGATGTGAATCTTTCCAAACTCAGAAACGCAACCAACTATCAGGGCGGTCTGGAAATATCATTGCGCGTTATACTTGCCGATGGTTTCTACTGGACCGGCCGACAATCGAGAAACTAAATTCAGTTATGAAGAATAGACTATACATTTTACTGATGCTTGTTGCCACTCTTGTTGCAAAGCAAAGTTCAGCACAGAATAACGTTGGCATTGGAACCACATCGCCCGATCCAAGTGCCATTTTGGATCTTTCGGCAACCGACAAAGGCGTGCTGGTTCCCACGCTGAACACATTGCAACGAATGTTGATCGTGAATCCCGCAGATGGACTTTTGGTCTATGATACGGATATTCAATGCTTCTTCTTCTACAGAGGAAGCACAAGTAGCTGGCAGAACCTCTGCAACGGAGGAGGAAATGGCGTAACGGGCCCAACAGGTCCAACGGGGTCGCAGGGAATTCCTGGTCCGACAGGGACCACAGGGGCTCAAGGTCCTACTGGAATTGCCGGTCCAACTGGCCCAACAGGAGCCGATGGACAGGATGGTGCAACTGGCCCGACAGGTGCAGACGGTCAGAACGGTGTAACAGGGCCAACAGGTTCAACAGGTTTGCAAGGCCCTACAGGACCAACAGGAGCCGATGGACAGAATGGTGCAACCGGAGCGACCGGTCCCACAGGCCCAATGGGTCCAACCGGAACTGGAGTGGGAATTCCAGGGCCGACCGGCCCAACAGGTGCTACTGGTGCTGCCGGAGCAACTGGGCAAAATGGTGTTACGGGAGCTACCGGCCCACAGGGTTCCACAGGCCCACAGGGTCCTACTGGTCCTACTGGGGCAAACGGACAAAATGGTGCTACTGGGTCACAAGGACCGACAGGGCCAACTGGAGCTACTGGGTCGCAGGGGATTCAAGGAAACCCTGGTCAGGCAGGAGCAACAGGACCGACCGGAGCAACTGGTGCAACAGGCCCATTGGTCGCTGGAACGGTAAACCAGACCTTGCGTTACGATGGTTCAACATGGGTTGCAAATTCTACGGTTTGGAACGATGGGACCAATGTGGGTATCGGCACCACCAATCCGCAGGCAACCCTGGAGGTGAACGGAGCGGTTTTCGGCAAAATGCGCCATTGGAGCATTCATTCTTTCAATAATGCCGGATATCAGAACGGTACGGGCATCCTTTGGTTTCCGGCAAATGGAGACGGAGCGGATGATGCCGTTACGGGAAGCATCAGCTCATCCGGAAACGACTATAAAGACCACTGGGCCGCGCCTTTCGATGGCCGGTTACTGAAAGTGGTGGTACGTGTGGGCAACAGTTCGAACAGCGGCCTGGATCTGAAAGCACGGATTGTGATGGATGTGAACGGAACGTTGGTGACAAGTTCCGGGGCCTTCAACCTGAACGAGAATCAAACGGCATCCATGACGGTTCCAACCAGTTGGACCTTCACCGAAGGAGACCGAGTTGCGGTCGGTTTCAGGTTCGATGATGACGCGGCCTGTACCGGAGGCGATTGTTATGTGGAGGACACCAACTATTTCGTCAGCCTCGTTTGGGAATATGACGTGTATGAATAGAAGGCCGATGAGCCGAACAGGAAATGCCTCGATCAGACCTTGGTCGGGGCATTTTCTATATTTGAGAATCACTCAAAAAGCAGAAGGATGATGCAGAAGATCAATTCACTCGAAGAGTACCACGAACAATACAAACGAAGCGTTGAAGACCCGGAGGGTTTTTGGAATGAGAAGGCCGAAACATTCGTTTGGAAAAAGAAGTGGGACAAGACGTTGGAATGGGAGTTCGAAACGCCTTCGGTAAAGTGGTTTTCGGGTGGAAAGATGAACATTACTGAGAACTGCCTGGATCGCCATCTGCAAACGCGGGGCGATCAGGTGGCCATTCTCTTCGAACCCAATGACCCAACTGAAGAAGCGGAGAAGATCACTTACCGCGAGCTGCACAGCCGCGTCAGTTCATTTGCCAATGTGCTGAAACGCAATGGCGCCAAAAAAGGCGACCGCATCTGTTTGTACATGCCCATGACGCCTCAGTTGGCCATCGCAGCATTGGCCTGCGCACGCATCGGAGCCATTCATTCGGTGGTGTTTGCTGGATTTTCAGCGCGATCGTTGGAAGACAGAATAAATGATGCGACCTGCAATATTGTGGTGACCGCAGATGGTGGCTATCGCGGAGCCAAGACCATCGACCTGAAAGGAATTGTGGATGATGCCTTGGAGAATTGTCCTTCGGTGGAACGCTGCATTGTACAGAACAGAATTGGTGCATCCGTCAATATGAAAGACGGCCGCGATGTATGGTTGGAAGAGGAATTGAAGCAGGTGAATGATGATTGCCCGGCAGAAAACATGGACAGCGAAGACATGCTTTTCATTCTTTACACTTCTGGTTCAACCGGTAAACCGAAAGGCGTGGTTCACACATGTGGAGGGTACATGGTGTATGCCGAATACAGTTTCCGCAATGTGTTCCAATATGAGGAAGGTGATATTTACTGGTGTACGGCTGATATCGGTTGGGTCACAGGGCATTCGTACATCGTTTACGGACCATTGTTGGCGGGCGCCACAACAGTGATGTTCGAAGGTGTGCCGACTTGGCCGGACGCAGGTAGATTCTGGGAGGTTTGCGACAAGCATGATGTCAACATTTTCTACACTGCGCCAACGGCCATCCGAGCGTTGGAAGCCGCTGGTTTGGACTATGTGAAACCATACAAACTCGACAGTCTGAAGGTGCTTGGTTCGGTAGGCGAGCCAATAAATGAAGAAGCTTGGGAATGGTACCACAAGCACATCGGAAAAGGTCGCTGCCCAATTGTAGATACGTGGTGGCAGACGGAAACAGGCGGAATTCTCATCTCTCCTTTGGCGAACATCACTCCGCTAAAACCGAGTTTCGCCACGCTTCCGCTGCCAGGCGTGCAGCCCTGTTTGGTAGACACGGAGGGAAATGAAATTGAAGGAAACGGAGTAGAAGGAAATCTGTGCATCAAATTTCCGTGGCCGAGCATGCTACGGACCACTTATGGTGACCACGAACGATGCAAGCAGGTCTATTTCTCAGCCTATAGAGGCAAATACTTTACGGGCGATGGCTGCCGCAGAGATCAAGATGGATTCTATCGGATCACAGGTCGCGTAGATGATGTGATCAACGTTTCAGGCCATCGCTTCGGAACCGCAGAGATTGAAGATGCAATTGATGAGCACAAGAATGTGGTGGAAACTGCGGTTGTCGGTTATCCGCACGACATCAAAGGCCAAGGAATTTACGCTTACGTCACCTGCTATCGCGAGCCTGAAAACTTGGAAGCATTCCGCAAAGAGATCAATGATACCGTGGTGGAAATGATCGGACCGATTGCGAAGCCAGATAAGATTCAGATAGTGAGTGGCTTGCCAAAAACCCGTTCGGGTAAGATCATGCGAAGAATTCTGAGGAAAGTGGCTGAAGGTGATGTCTCCAATTTGGGAGATACCTCAACATTGCTCGATCCCGCTGTGGTGGATGAAATAAAAGCAGGTGCCGGATTGAAATAGGACGCGGAAAACACGGTTGACACGGATAATCGCGGAAAATGGCAAATCTGTTACACGGAGATATTACTGGGAAAATTCTTGAGGCATTTTTCAATGTTTACCATGAGCTGGGATACGGTTTTCTTGAAAAAGTGTATGAAAATGCCATGCTGATCGAATTGGATGAGCTTGGCCTTTTCTGTCGTCAGCAGCATCCGATCTCTGTGTTTTACAATGGCGAGAATGTCGGTGAATATTTTGCGGACATTCTGGTTGAGGACAGGGTCATTGTAGAACTTAAAGCTACAGAGGGGATTTCAGAACGCCATGAAGCACAATTGATAAATTACCTACGTGCGACTGACATGGAGGTCGGATTGCTGCTTAACTTCGGCAAAAAGCCCGAATACAGACGTAAGGTATTTTCAAACCATCTTAAATAAAGCCGCGTTTTCCGCGATTTCTGTGGCATCTGCGTTCAATTACAATGACCAAGACCTGTCCGAAGACTCAGGGAGGGTTGGCGAGGCTGAGTGGAAAGGCCATTTCGGAATGATTGTTGTTACTCGGTGGGCAGTTAAAGACCCCCGCCATGAGACGACTCTTCCTCACCGCAGTTCATGTTCTTTTTCTAACCGTCATTGTTCAAGCGCAGAACCGAGAGATCATAGGTTCAATTAAATCAGCCAAAGGTTGGTCTTTGGCGGAGTCGAATGTGCTTGATGTCAACAGCCAAAGGGGTACCGCAGCTGATGCGTTCGGTAAGTTTCAGTTGAGCGTGGCCGATTCAGGAACGGTACTTCGCGTTTCGCATGTGGGCTACAGACCGATTCTTTACAAGGTAACGCCCGAAATGTTTGCCAGCGATGGCAATGTCACGAATCTTCAAATTGTATTGAATCAGGAGTCTACATTGCTGTCGGCTGCTGTGGTAACGGCCGAACAGCATATCGTTCTGGACAGCCATCGAGGCGTGGTTCTCCGAGATTTCAGTTTTGCCGCTGGTCACAATATTCTGCTGATGGCGCAGGATGGCATTCGATACCTGATGCTGTGCGATGATCAATGGAAAGAGATATCGCGGTTGCGCGTGGATAAAAAGGGTGACCGATTGTATGAGGATTGTCTTGGAAACGTTCACCTCTTCGGTAAGGACAGCGTTTATCAGATTGCAGTAGTTGATGATCAGATACAGTTTGTGACCACGGTTGAGGAGAGCTATTTTGTGAAAGAGATGGGGCATTGCAGCACGTCAAGCAACAGCCATATTTTCTTCAGTTCATATCAGAGCGCAGGTCAGGAAGTGTATCACTACGGTTTCGACCGCAAAACAAAAGAAGGGGTCATTTTGGAGCATGTCTTTGACCGGGAAGGTTTACGCTCAATCGAGGATTATATCCACAGTATTCAATCAAATCCATACAGACACCGGAGTAGAGGCAATCAGCCATACTCTACGTATGCGGGTTATTCTCGTAATACGGGTGCAGATGCTTACCAATACAGATTTAACCATCACCCCGGAACGCCAATAAAAGGAACGCTATATGGTGCGCCTGGCATTTACAGACCATATTACTATAGTAACCAGAACATGACCTATGCTGACGTACCTAATATGTTCGGTTATTCAGCCATGTTGTCCGATCATTATGCCCAAGCCAGATCACAACGTTATTTTAGTTCGGTCAGCCAGTACTTTCAGGCGGTTTCCAACCAGAATTTAGAATTCAAGCAGACCATGCTGAACACATGGAACCCATCGCCAGCGGAACGAGCGTGGTTGAACATGATCGGTCGTCCAACATATAGCCCAATGTTCAATCTTCGCGACAGCATATTCATCTTCGACCATGTTGTAGGCATTTGTTACGTGCATGACGCGGACGGCAAAGAGGTTCGTTCCTTTCCTATTGAACATCAGGAATTGAGCGGTTGGAAAAGATTGCTCATCCCTGATGAGAACGGAAAGAAACTCTACGCACATCTGAGACGCGGAAACAAGTCTTACTTGGCTGAAATCAGCCTTGATGACGGTCGTGTTCTCGGCACCACCTATTTGCCCGATGCCACTTTTGTAGAACACCTCAAAGTGAAGGACGGGTATGCCTATTACCTCAAACAATACCACGATATTTTCACGTCAGACCGCATGTTCAAGCAGAGATTGTAGGCGTTGAAAGATATTCGGACGTACAGCTGACCAAGCCCGATTTATTCTCCATATTCGTAGAATATTCATTGCAGTATTCTATGACCAAACAAGACCCATCCGAAGACAAAAGACTGTTTCTGCTTGACGCCTTTGCGCTGATCTACCGCGCGTATTTCGCGTTCGCAGGCAACAGAGTTGACCGTCATGGCAATCGCGCCAGCGGCTACACCATGGTCAATTCGAAGGGGCAGAACACTTCGGCCATTTTCGGATTTACGAATACGCTTTTAGAACTTCTCGAAAAGGAAAAACCATCGCATATTGCTGTGGTTTTCGATATGCCAGGAGAAACACATCGTGCGGTGGAATTCACCGCATACAAGGCCAATAGGCAGGAAATGCCCGATGATCTGGCAGCCAGCATTCCGTATATACAGGATCTGGTGCGCGCGTTCCGAATTCCCGTTCTGGGAGTGGAAGGCTACGAGGCCGATGACGTGATCGGAACCTTGGCCAAGAAGGCCGAAAAGCATGGCTACACTACCTACATGGTTACTCCCGACAAGGATTATGGCCAGCTGGTTTCGGATAAGATCTACATGTACAAACCTGCCCGAACGGGAAACGACATCGAAGTGCTTGGACCGAAAGAGATCTGCGAGAAATACGGCATCGAACGTCCCGAACAGTTCATTGACATTTTGGGAATGTGGGGCGATGCGGTCGATAATATTCCAGGAATTCCAGGAGTTGGCGAGAAGACGGCCATCAAATTCGTGCAGGAGTACGGTTCCATGGAAGGGCTGTATGAGAATGTCGACCAACTGAAAGGAAAGATTCAGGAGAAGGTTGCGGAGAATAAGGAGCAGGCCTTCATGTCGAAGATGCTGGCAACCATCATCACCGATGTTCCGATCGAGTTGGATGAGGAAGATCTGATAATGGAAGATCCCGACAGGGAAAAATTGACCGAACTGTTTGCTGAGCTGGAGTTCCGAACCATTGCCAAGAAAGTGCTTGGGCAGGAAGTGGCCATTCAAACGGCTGCAAAACCAGCTACCGCCAAGTCAGCGGCAACAGGTCAGATGGACATGTTTGCAGAAAGCGGAACCGTGGTGGAGGCGGCCGATGGTTCTGGTTACAAAACGTTGGAGCAGACCGAGCACGATTATCAATTGGTGGATTCGGCCGAAAAGCGAAAGGCACTTATCACTCAATTGGCGAAGGTGGAAGTGATTTGTTTCGATACGGAGACCACAGGATTGGACACCATCACGGCCGAACTACTTGGCATTGCATTTTCCATCGAAAACGGAAAGGCATTCTACGTCACCATTCCCGAAAAAGAAGAAGACGCCAAAGCGGTGGTTGCTGAGTTTCAACCCATTTTTTCGGACGAGAAAAAAACGTTGGTCGCGCAGAACTACAAGTACGATCTGTGTGTGCTGAAACGCTACGGACTGGAATTCAAAGCGAAAGCTTTTGATACGATGATCGCGCACTACTTGGCCAACCCAGACATGCGCCATGGCATGGATTTCCTTGCCGAAACGTACCTCGGCTACAAGCCTGTTTCCATTACGGAACTCATCGGTAAGAAAGGAAAAGGCCAAGGCAATATGCGCGATGTGGATGTGGAAGAGGTGAAAGAGTACGCGGGCGAAGATGCCGACATCACGTTGCAACTCTACGAGAAATTCGACCCGCTTTTGGATGAAGTGGAGGCGCGAAAACTCTTCAACGAAGTGGAAATGCCGTTGATCCCTGTGCTTGGTGCCATGGAAATGGAAGGCATCAAATTGGATGTTCCCGCATTGAAATCCATGTCGGAGGAACTGAACACCGATCTGATCAAACTTCAGACAGAGATCAAGGAATTGGCAGGGGTTGAGTTCAATATTCAGTCACCGAAACAATTGGGCGACATCCTTTTCGAGCATCTTAAAATTGATGATAAGGCCAAACGGACGGGCAAAACGAAGCAGTACAAAACGAGTGAGGACGTGCTCAGCAAGTTGGTGAATGCCCATCCTATCGTTCCGAAGATCTTGGATTACCGCTCGGTTCAGAAACTCAAATCGACCTATGTTGATGTGCTTCCCGATCTTGTAAACCCGAAAACGGGGAAGATTCATACCACTTACAATCAGGCGGTGGCCGCAACAGGCCGTTTGAGTTCGGATAAACCCAACTTACAGAACATCCCGATCCGTACGGAGCGTGGTCGCGAAATCCGCAAAGCATTCATCCCGCGAAATAATGATTTCGTGCTGATGGCTGCGGATTACTCGCAGGTGGAATTGCGGATCATAGCAGCATTGAGCAAGGATGGCCCAATGATCGAGGCGTTCAAGCAAGGTCAGGACATCCACGCAGCAACGGCTGCCAAGGTTTTTGGAGTGGCAGTTGAGCAAGTGGATCGCGACATGCGAAGCAAGGCCAAGGCTGTGAACTTCGGGTTGATGTACGGTCAATCAGCCTTTGGCTTGGCCGACAACTTGGGAATTTCTCGCACCGAGGCACGCGACATCATTGACGAATATTTCAAGCAGTTCCCGACCATTCGTGCGTACATGGACAGCAACATTCAGTTTGCGAAAGAACACGGCTACGTGGAAACCATTATGGGGCGCAGGCGCTACCTGCGCGACATCAACTCCAACAACCAAACCGTGCGCGGTTATGCAGAGCGCAACGCCATCAATGCGCCAATCCAAGGCTCTGCCGCAGACATCATCAAAGTGGCCATGATCCACGTGTTTGCGGAGATGGAGAAGCGAAAAATGAAATCGAAACTTCTGCTACAGGTGCATGACGAATTGGTTTTTGATGCGCATAAGCAGGAACTGGAGGAGCTGAAAGAACTGGCCCGTGAAAAAATGGTCGGTGCGGCCAACTTGGAAGTGCCGATGGTGGTTGACATTGGTGTAGGAGGCAATTGGCTGGAAGCGCATTGATGTGCTCACAAAACTTGAAATGATAAATTTGCTCGGTAAACCAAACCAAGGAATATGAAGTCGATCAGAACAGCAATTGGAATTGTAGCTATTACAGCATTGTTCTCAGCCTGCGGGTCGGAGCAGAAACCCGCTGCCCAAGAACCACAGGCTGTGGTTGCCGATGAGGGAATGTCGGAAGAGGATCTGGCCAAGGCCGATGAGATGATCCATAACATGCCTTCGCCCATTGAGATGGCCATTTTGGTGAAGCATGCAGGTGGCGAGTACAACGCATCTTTACTGAACGATGTAAAGCACATTGATGATTACGTCACCAACGGAAAGAAGACCATCAACATGGGCGTTTACAGTGCCGATGTGGGTTATACATCGCTCTACAAGCAAACACAGGAAACCGTCTTTTACCTCAATAACGTTCGTAAGCTTTCCGATGCCATCGGTCTGACCGAAGCCTTCGATCAAGAGGTTTTCGACCGTGTGGAAGCCAATATCGAAAACCGAGACTCGCTGCTTCACATTCTGAGCGGAGCTTACGATGTGGCCAATCAATATCTCAAGGAGAACAATCGGATGAACACGTCCATTCTGATGATTGCAGGTGGTTGGGTGGAATCCATGTATCTCGCAGCCAATCTGGGTGTTGGTGGCGGAAGACCCGAAGACATCATTTCGCTTCGTATTCTGGAGCAGGACGTGGTGCTCGACAAGATATTGGCGGCCATGAATTTGGTGAATGATGATCCGTTGGTAAACGAGTTCAAAGCCAAATTGGAAGCGTTGAATAAGGTGCTTGTAGCTAAGGAAATTCGAGTAGGAGAAGGCGAAAATGCTACGGTTGACGCTGAAAAGATGGAAGGCGTTTATGAGATGATCGATGAAATCCGTGCTTGGGCGGTAGCCTGATAACTATATGAGGCTTTTCAAGACAATAAAGCGATCCGTTGGTTGGTCGCTTTTTTTGTGTCTTACCGTCTCACTTTCAAATGCCCAGAATTTTGATTGGGCCCGCAGTATCGGTGGCCTCGGATTGGACGTTGGAAGAGCCGTTACCACCGATGCAGACGGCAATGTGATCCTGGTCGGTTCCTTTTCTGGAAGCACGCAGATCGCAGGTACAACCCTGAGCGGACTTGGCGGGATGGAATCGTTCGTGGCCAAATACACTTCGGATGGCAACCTGCTGTGGGCGCAGGTCATTTCTGGTCCAGATGAAGACATGGCGCGTGGTGTGGTCACAGATCAATCGGGAAACATTTATGTGGTTGGCCATTTTACCGATACGGTTGTATTTGCCATCACACCAACAGATACCATTGCGGCAAGATCAACTGGCGGACAGGACGTTTTTGTGGTGAAATACAGTCCAGACGGAACGCTGCTTTGGAAAGTGACGGGCGGAGGCACCGGAGATGATACGGCAACGGACATCGATCAATATCGCTGGAGCGGAAAACTGTTCGTGAGCGGAGGTTTTCAGGAACGGGGAAAGTTCGGTTCATCTACTGTTCTTTCTTCTGGTCTGACAGATGCCTTTCTCCTGAAACTTGACCCGGATGGGAACGTGCATTGGGTTCGGTCGGGTGGTGGTTTGGAGCATGATATTGCGGCAACGGTGGCCGCTGGAAATGACGGCTCCATCTACATAGCGGGCGACTTTTACGAAAGCGCCACCATGCAAGGAGAAACATTGCAGGCCGTGGGAAATTCAAGTTCAGATGTTTTTCTTGCCAAGTTTGATGATGCAGGCAACATGGCGTGGGTGCGGACGTGTGGCGGCACCAATGTGGATGTGGCCACAGGCGTTGACACCGACCTGGAAAACCGCGTCTATGTTTCGGGCTATTATCAGGGAACCACGCATTTCCAGAATCATTCGGCCACTTGCCTCAGCTACAACGATGTGTTTCTATCCAGATTTGATGCAGATGGGAATTGCGATTGGCTGAGTTCGGCTGGCAGCTGGGGGTTGGACAACTGTTTGGGCATGGCAACGGATTGGGATGGCACCACGTATCTCACAGGAGTTTTTGAGGAAGAAATGTTTGCCGATAATGTTTCGTTTACGGGAGATGGTTACGACATCTACGTGCTGTGCTACGAATCATCGGGCGCTATTCGCTACGGCAGAAGTGCAGGCGCAGGAAGCTCCGATTTCGGCATGGCCGCGTGCCTTGGTCCCGACCAAAGTCTGTACATCACAGGCTACTATTTCTACTTTTCCGATTTCGACCAGACCACCATCGGCCCTGCCGATCATGGCGATTGTTTTCTGGCGCGCATGTCAGGAATTATGAGCGTGGATGAAGCAGCTTCTGAAAAGGGCAATTGTCTTGCTTTTGATCCCTTTCAAAACGTTATCAACACAAACTGCGTGGAGCGCGGAACATGGAATCTGACCGATCTTCTGGGGCGGGAAATTGCCTCGGGTTCATTTCAGAACGGAGAGATACAACTTCCTATGGTTTCTTCAGGAATGTATCTGGCGAATGTGTTCGGTGAAACATCTCGACTTTCTATTCCAGTCTTAATGGGTAATATGCAATGACGGTATCGAAGCACGTCATGTTCACCTTCTTAGTTTTTCGTACGTCTCCCTATAAAGGATTGATTCCGATATTTCATAGCTTAATAGGCTTTTTGATTATTTCCCACGCTTTTTCTTTCCCTATTGCAGATGCTGGCGACTCTGCATACGAAACAAATATTTCGTTTTGTTTTGT
>WGMW01000057.1 GCA_016124845.1 Flavobacteriales bacterium | reverse complement strand
TGGGGCATTTTGAGCCCCTGTCCGACCCCCATTTTCTGAGGAACTGAAAATGTGCAGCCAATAAAAAAGCCCCTCAGCGGGGCTTATTTGCGGTCAACTTCTGACGCGGATGGGGGTTGTGCATCAGTTACGGGTGTTGGGTACAGTTTTTCTTTTTTCTTTTTCGTAGTCCACAATTAGTTTCAGTCGATAGCTTACGACTGCAAGTCCAAATAGTATTGCAAGACAACCGCCAATTACATTCGTGCTGTCACCGAAATGTAAAATGACGTAAATTCCTGTCGCAATAAAAACAAGTCCGAGAAAAAGTCCGCTGGCAAACCCGAATAGCAGTCCAAAAGTCATATATAGTCCGAAGAGTACAACGCTTCGCTTTAATACGCTCTTCCTCAATTCTTGATTGTCAGACTTGTCTGGTGTCGCCATTTTCAAATTGCTGCCAACGGTTTCCCTTTAGCCAGTTTTGCCTGAACCTAAAAAGTTGCTTTAGCCCGGCTTGGGTAGTGCTAAAAGGAATAAAGGAGACTTGCCAATTGTTTTTTGGTTGATCAATAGTACCAACAATCCCACGCAATAACAACACGCTGCTGTCAAAAAAAAGAAACCCCACTCCAAAAAGCTTGAACAGATCTGCTTGAACCGCCAACAGATCAACAGAAGCCACACGTGGATCATTGTAACGGTGAATACCGTTGCCTTTTATCTGTTGACGGCCAACTTTATTAAGTTGACGGTCAACGCTATTAAGTCGGAGGCCAACGCCATTAAAGCAAATACCACACAGGCATTGGCGCAGCACACCTGCTCGGCAACTGCTATCAGCTGCACTACGGTCGGTCTGCTTATGGCGCGTGCAATGGTTCTCATGGTCTTTGTGCATACCATAGTTGCAGCACCACTTTGCGAAACAGGGGTTTGGGCTAACGAGGAGGGTTATTTGCCTTTGCCATCGTTGTTCCAACGCTCAAATGCCTTGTAAAAAGCCTCTTTGTACGAATTGCCAACTTAAAGGTCGAACGGTTCTTGGCGAACCATTGAGGATGACATGATACGGGATACGCATTGTAAAACAGATGTCGAACTCAAGGAAGAACTCAAACAGGACCTCTTCTGCTACAATGAAATGAGGTGTCACCCAGAAATCAATGATATACCTTTTAACTTTAGAAATTCATTATCGAATCAGTTGACTTTTACAGAACTGACAAAAGAGGGAGCATTATTCAATCCCCTTTCCATCTCAGGGCCATTGACGATGTAGATGCTGATCCACACGGCAATGCTGAAGTAGAGCGTCATCCACACGAACTCATATTGCCAGTCGGCTGTAGCATAGGTATGTCGCCAAACCGTGGCCACCTGATGGAACCCTTCTGACAGCGTGGCATACGCCTTTCCGTTGGCCTGATCGTTAAGCCAATTGTTGATGTATGCGGGAACATCCACCGTTGCCATGTACACCACATACCCGAATGTGGCAACAATCCCTGCCGTAAGGAAATTGCGCTGCACGCCCTGATAGTGTTTCCGCCCACGGATAAAACCCAACATGGTAAGAAAGGCCGCCACCGCCCACAGGCTCTCTTCTATTGTTGTCCCAAAGAAGTTTCTCGTAGTACACGCGTACCACGAAAAGCATTCGGCAATAAAGATCATCGGCACGATCATCTTGGAGATGGACAGCACGCCATTCTCGCGGGTGCCTTTGCCTATCTCGTGCAACAGAAAGGCCCATTGCGCCACAAAGGCCAACTCGGCCAAGGTGGCCACCGAACGGCCAATGGCAATGGCAGATATCCAATGGTCCACCAATACAATTCTGCGCACATCTCCGCGAGGAAGAATGGAACGGAACCCGCAACCGATGGTATAGATGCTTGCCAACAGCAGCTGCCGCTGGCGAACCCATTGCACCATCTCGCTCATGTTGGGCAATTTTTTCAGCAGCATCTTTCGGCTGATGAATAGCAGAATGAGGTTGAACACGGCAATGGCGGACATGCTTCCCCACCAAACAAGCACGGGTGTCGGTATCTGACTTAGATCGATCATAGATTATGCTGTAATCACTTGGCTCTCTTTAAAGACCCAGTACTTCTGTCCAACGAAGTTGATGCTTGCGCTGAGACCCGTAGCACCCACAAAGGCAATGAAGTATTTGTAAGGCAGGTCGAGAATGTTCGCGTATTCGTGCAGCACATACAGGAAAAATGAATTGGAGGCCACATTCATACCCAAGGAGAACCCGTAGAGCAACGTGAACTTGAACATGCGCAGCTTGGAACTGTCGTTCTTCTTCCATGTCCAGAGTTTATTGAAAGTGTAGGTCACGCTCATGCCGCACAGGAACGAGAAGAACTTGGCCACCGATTCGTTGGGAATGCCATCGAACACCACTTCGGGCAGCAGGTTTAGCAGCATGTAATAGCATGTAAGATCCACCAGCACCGCCAACACCCCGATCATGGTGAACTTGATCAGTTGCTTCTGTAGGTCAGGAAGATGACTTAGTTTGCTCACAGATGAAATTGGTGAACAAACTTACCTAACATCTGTAGGAGTTGTTAAGGGAATATTATCTGACATCCGTAGTTAAATCGGCTCAGGCTGAAAAAGCCCTTCAATCAATGAACAGAATATCAAACATCCATCAGGTCGTCCAGGTCGTAGTTGAGTTCTTCGAGGCGGGTGTGCAGGGCATTTTTGGCCGCTGCAATACCCTTGTTGTAAAGCGTGGCACCAACCGATAGCAGCATGTGATCAAGCAATTGGTCGGCAGCGATCACGCCTATCTTCTCATCCCGCTCCACTTCAAAGAAGGCAATGAGTTCCTGAATGGCCTTCTGCCGTTCCTCCTCGGTCAGTCTATCATGTTTTCTGGTAGTTGGCATGTGTATGGTTGTTGGGTGAGTTGATTACTTCTTCATTGAGTGGGGCCTTCTCCGTCTCATCCATCCTGCTCACATCAAGCGACAGGCCGTCTGCCTCTTGCCGATAGAGGTAGGCGAATTTCTCTCCCCATCTTACTTCCGATGCCAAATAGGAAGAACGGGAATAGACCGTTTGCGAGAACGATTCGTCATAGGCCTTCATGGTAATGATGAACTCTCCCTCCGCATCCAACAGGTGTTGCTCGGTCATACCGTACATCGGGCTATTGCTGTCTATGGGGTGGACAATGGTCCACATGGAAGGCATGAACACCACCTTGGAGCGTTCCAGTTCCAGCGGATAGAAATCGCGTAGGTCTGAGTTTGGACGCTTAACGGAAAGCGACATGCTCACTTCCACTTCCAACAGCTGGTTGCTCTGCGGGTTGATCACCCGGAACATGAACCCGTTTATGTCCTGATAGGGAGCCACCACGGCATGTTGCGTGTATTTTATCTTATCGTTGGGCTTGGAAAACCGTCCGTAGAGCAGACCTGTTGCCAAGGCAAACCCCAACAGCCCCAACATCGATTCGCTGGCGGCAATAATATTGGCCAACGTACCAATGGGTGCCACCCTTCCATAACCCAATGTAGTAATGGTCTGCGAGCTGAAGAAGAAGGCCTCCAGAAAGGCATCTGCGGGAGTGTTGGCCTCAATTCCCGTCAAATGCTCCACTCCAACCAGCATGTAGATGGATGCAAACAGCAGGTTGACGATGAAATAGCCTGATAGGATGAGTAACAGAAAAAGGGGCCACGACATGGACACCAACGAATGGAAGAAGTTGATGCGTTCCAGCAGCGGAACATTCCGCTTGATGACATTGAAACTGCCATCTTTATTGATGGTGCGGGTTTTTCCTGCACTGGCCTTGGTGCCAAGACCAAGGTCGTTAAAGGTCTGTTTGAAACGTGTGGCCATAAACGGATTCGGACGGGGAAAAATACGATATTCAGAATGCGTGAACTAACCGCTGAGGTCGGTATTTGTTTTGCTTGAAAACAGAGTTATATCCGACAGGCTTGTCATTTAATCCGAGATATGTGATGGTCGACTCTACGGGCAACCCTGCTCGGCTATTCTGTTCATTCTTGGTTGCAACCACCAAAACCCAATTCCTGATGCGCATGAGAAGAACAGGATCGCATCCAGCAGGCATTCCGAATATTTTGCCTTCCTCCCCAACTCCAACGACCTTAATGATACAGGTATATTGTAAAACAGATAAACGAGTCCAAAGACCGTTAGTGGCATGATCAGGATAGGACCAAATACTGGAAAGACCGATTCAAGTTCGGGAAAGCGGCTGAGCCCCAAACTCGCATACCCGACAAAAAAGCAGAGCGATGCCAATTCCAACACCCTCTCATTGAACTTATGCGGGTTATTTCCGATCCGATTCAAGGCCAGACCAATGGAGAACAACCAAAGTGTAAAGACCAACAACCCGATGATCCTTGCCAATTCGATCAATTGAGCCGTAGACCAACCGTTGACAGACAAATTGGAAAAGCCTACAACGAACATAAGCGCAAGAAACGGCATGAAGATGATGAAGACCTGCCATGCCTTCAATTTCAACAGAAAATTCATCGTTTCGTTATTTAAATTGAGTTTACCAAGAACAGTTCAGTAGGCAAAGGATCTGCCCGAAGCAGCTACTTTTTCCTTAAGATCACCTTTTCGGTCTTAACGAACTTGTCTGTTGCGATCGATATGAAGTAAACACCATTGTCAAGGTCGGAGAGGTCCAATTGATCATTACCGGTTTGATGGGAAACCTTGACAGCTCTTCCGCTACAATCGTAAACACGCCATTCTTGCATTGCCGCATGTAAACCTTTCATCCGTACGGTCCCATCCGATGGATTGGGATAGAACAGGCTTTCAGCAATCTGATGGTCCTCAACACCGAGATGATCGGTTCCGATACTTATGTTGTCGATAAGCCAGCCTTCCTTCCCCGTATCCAACGAATCGGAAGCAAAAACAAACCTCAACTGAAACGTATCTGGATATATTGGGGCATCCTGATAGTAAAAGTTGAATTGCGCTGTTGCCCAACCACCCGAATGCCCACTGAACCCCGGCCCATTTAAGGATGCAACGCTGTCCTGGTAAGAATAAAAGTCAGAACCCCACTCAGTCCAAAAACCATTGGCATGCCAGTAAGAGGAATCTGTTACATTATGCCAACCGACCCCATCAATGGACAGTTCAATTTTGCCTCCATCCTTGAGCGAATCGGTATCGTATCTGTGAAAAAATGTGAGCCACATGTACCCTTCCGTGGCCAAAAATGTCATTTGAACAGTGGACATAGTATTGATAGGATACAAGCTCAGCGTATCGGTTATCAACGAATATGGTGTAGAGTAGGCACTGTCCATGAAGTTTTTTTGAGGCCTTCCTATCTGCCAGATATTACCTGTCTGGTTTGTGTCTATCAGAAAATATGGAATAAAACCTGTGTCCTCAAACGTGATTGGAGCGTCTTCCCCATAGGTCAACCCATAAGGAGCCTGCCCAAAGGCAATGGCTACCGAACACGCAAACAACAATAGAAGAAACGCTCTTTTCATGCAGTTTGCTAAGATAGCAATAACCTACCTGAAGAACCAGTAAAGCGCCACGGTGCTTTGGAATATCAACGCGCTCCAAACAAGTACGGCACTGCTGGGTTTCATGTTATAGCCTTCATTTACGAGATACGTGGTCTCGGAGAATTGGCCTCAATGCCCGTCAAATGCTCCACCCCTACCAGCATGTAGATGGACGCCAACAACAGCGGAACATTCCCCTTGATGACATTGAAACTGCCATCTTTATTGATGTTCCTGAAGTGACCTTGGTGCCAAGACCAAGGTCGTTAAAGGTCTGTTTGAAACGTGTGGCCATAAACGGATTCGGACGGGGAAAATACGATATTCAGAATGCGTGCTACTAACCCAAAAAGGTAGAAAGTGAGAGTGATCATCCCTTTTGTATTCGTTAGCATTACTGATTCACCCGCAGTTTGCCACTACGTAAATAGTTTATGGTCTGATGATGTTGGTTTTATCTAAACTAAAAGGGTCTGTTCAGCGAACTGCATCAACCCTGAAGGTTGGCCGCGGCCAACCTTCAGGGTTGTGTCAAGCGTTTTTCCAATATGATCATCATCTGTGACTATTGTAAGGTTCCATCCATTAAGTGGTCTTGTCCAGTTCTTTCTGACATTTTCCTGAACGAGGTAAAGCAGCTTCAGTAGGGCCATGTCCGAAGGGAACACGCGCTTGGTCTTGGTGACCTTGCGCAACTGACTGTGAAAGCTCTCTGTGGGGTTGGTGGTGTATATTATTCTACGGATCTCCTCAGGGTACTTGAAGTAATTGCTGAGTTCTTCCCAGTTGTCGGGCCAGCTATTGACCATGGCAGGATATTGCTTTGCCCAATTCTCTTCAAGATCGGCCAAGGCAACCTCTGCTTGATCCGTTGAAGGTGCCTGATAGACCTGTTTGAGGTCTTTGAGCACGGCAGCCTTGTTCTTTTGTGGCACATATCTCATGGAGTTGCGTATCTGATGCACGATGCAGAGCTGCACCTCGGTCTGTGGGAATACGCTTTTGATGGCGTTGGAAAGTCCCTTGAGGTTGTCCACACTTGCAATGATGATATCCTTCACACCACGGTTCTGCAGGTCGCTGATGACCTTGAGCCAGAAGCGTGCCTCTTCGTTCTCGCCCACGTAAAGTCCCAGCAGTTCCTTGCCGTTCTTCAGAGCCTCTGTCGCATCCCGCTCAAAGTTGGCTTAGTCAAACCTGTCTTTCTTTTGTTCTTCCATTTTTTCTGTGTCTATCGGTTATCAAATCTATCTATCTGACATCTGACACAGTTTATTGAACAGACTCTGATACTTCAGGTCATAAAGGCCATGAGAGGTCTTTCGGTAATTCTGCATCCTTCAAAACCATCAAACTCAGGTCTTCGCCTTAAGGCGAGGGATTTCCTCCCATTCCCCATATGTGACATCAAATTTCATCCTGAATCAAAGTATTAGTCACTACAAGAGTGGCTGACAACTGACCACCAAAAAGGACCGATTACAGCTTTGACAGTAATTGACTTGAAAACAAGAAAGTTTGCCAAAATCTCAAAAGCAGAAAAAGGATTTGTTAAGCCTCTGAAATTTGAAAATGACCTGGTAATATTTGAAAAGAGTATTTGGCATCAGGAAAAACGGTTGAATATGAAATCAACTACAAACAAATAGAGAATTGGAAAAAGAATAAAAAAGACACCACGACAACGCGTATATATTGTAGCGGATGAATGGCTGCAAGCAAGGTTTTCGCTCCACAGCCAGCTTTGGTTTCGGTGGACAGGAAAGTGCTTCGAAACCACCACAGGCCGTATGCAAACCGTTGGCGGTAATGGTTTCGTCCATCAGAAAAAGGGGGGGGACATGATTCGGAAACTCTTGCAAAAACTTTTTGGGCACGATATAGAAAAAGCATGGGTTGAAATGATTGTTGAAGAGTTGAAGCGACTTGCACACCGACACCCAACAGAAGAATTGGTCAGCATAGAATTGATTTATGGATATGGTAACATCACTATACTGGAATTATCGGAGCTTCAATCCTTTTACGGTTTGTCTAAGGACGACCCACTTCAGGAATGAAATGTGTCCGAAGGGGATCATGTTCGAATAAGACGGATGACCTGGAGAGGACATCCACACTCTTATTCCGTGACCTCAATTGGAGCCAAGTACTATCCTCAGCGAGATTTTTTGAACTCAAAGTTGACAGTTGGCCAAGTATGTTTTCCAATTTTTCGGCTCGAAGAATTGAATACGAAAACGGAAAGATTCCGATATATGACAATAATGACAACGTCACAAAGACAGTCGAACTTGACGCAAGTGTCAAACGTGAAATTGAAAGAATAACTATCGCAAACACCCGTAATGCACAACCCCTTAGTTCCTCAGAGTGCAGTATTCAGGGTGGCAAACGAATCTACTTGTAATCCCCAATATTCAACCGCTGGATGCAGAACGGGAACTCATCCTTCTGGTCGTTAGAACAAACGATGATGATGCGGCCGTTTTTGGTCTCCTCCACCAACTGCTTGTACCATTCAATGGCCTTGGCATCGAGGTTCGATGTCGGTTCATCCAGCATCACGAAGGGTGTATCCGAAAGCAGGGCAATGCCCAACTTCACGCGCTGTTTCATTCCCGAAGAGAAATAACGGATGGGCTTGTTCTTGGCTTCGGTGAGGTATAGCTTCTCGATGATGCTTGGAATGGTCCAACCTTCCTTGAAAGCCTTCATCTTCTGATGAAACTCCAGCATTTCGGTGAGCGTGAACTCTTCGATGAGTTCAAGGTAAGGCGTGGCCAAAGAAAATAGCCCAAGCGTTTCGTCAGCCTTATAAGCGCAGCCACCAAATTGGTACTCCAACTCCCCTTCTGAAGCGATGGAACTGCCCAATATCACCTGCAAAAGCGTTGATTTACCAGAACCGTTCGGCCCAAGGATCACCGTGTGCTCGTCTTTCTGAAATGTATGGTCAACACCTCTAAAGATCCACTCGTGATTGAAGCGTTTCCCTACTTTCCGTAAAGAAATCTGAGCGGATGCCATGGCTGTTTACTTCGAACCGTTTCCGTTCAAGAACTGATATCCCTTCATGATGCCACGCTTGCTTTCACGGATAAAGTCAAGAATCTCATCGCGCTCGTCCGTTACGGTGAACTCTGCTTCCAAAAAGGAAAGTGCCTGTGTTACGTTGTAATGTTTCAGGAAAATGACGCGGTAGATCTCCTGTATCTCGCGGATCTTCTCCACGGAATAGCCTCTGCGTTTCATGCCCACGCTGTTCACACCCGTATAGCTGAGCGGATAGCGCGCAGCCTTGCTGTATGGTGGAACGTCCTTACCCACCAAGGCTCCGCCTGAAAGAATGGCGTGCGACCCGATGCGAACGAACTGATGCAAGGCCGACATGCCACCGATAATGGCAAAATCACCGATCTGAATGTGTCCTGCAAGTGTACAGGCGTTGGCCAAGATGACGTGCTCACCGATAACGCAATCGTGCGCCACATGCACATAAGCCATGATCATTGAGTGATTCCCAACGATGGTCGTTCCACTTGCTTTGGTACCTCGGTTGATGGTAGCGCATTCTCGGATGGTAACGTTATCACCTATTTGTACCGTACTGTCCTCTCCTTCAAATTTCAGATCCTGAGGAATGGCCGAAATGACCGCTCCTGGGAAAATGCGGCAGTTCTTTCCGATGCGCGCCCCTTCCATGATGGTCACATTGGAACCGATCCATGTTCCTTCGCCTATCTCCACGTTCTTGTGGATGGTGACGAACGGTTCGATCACAACGTTGTCAGCGATCTTCGCCTGCGGGTGTACAAAGGATAGGGGTTGGTTCATTAGTTACTCTCTCTTTTTGAAATCTGTGCCATCATTTCGGCTTCCATCACTTGGTCATCGCCCACAAAAGCAACTCCCTTCATATGACACAACCCTCTGCGAATCGGACTTAATAGTTCTAATTTGAATACAATGGTATCGCCTGGCATCACCATCCTGCGGAATTTGACGCCATCGATCTTCATGAAATACGTGAGGTAATTCTCTGGGTCGGGAACAGTGCTCAGCACCAGAATTCCACCCACTTGGGCCATCGCCTCTATCTGCAACACGCCAGGCATCACGGGTGCACCGGGGAAGTGACCTTCAAAGAAGTACTCGTTCATGGTCACGTTCTTCACCCCGATCACATGCGTTTCGCTCAGTTCATAGATCTTGTCAATGAACAGGAATGGCGGACGGTGCGGCAACTTGGCCATGATGCCGTTGATGTCAAGCAACGGGGCTGCATTGAGATCAATCTTCGGAGCTTTCGGTTTGCGGTTATCCTTGATAAGACCAGCCAAGAATTTCCCGAAGCGCGAGTTGCTTCCGTGGCCTGGCTTGGTGGCAATGATGTGTCCGTTGATGCGGGCATTCACCAAGGCAAGGTCACCGATAAGGTCGAGCAGTTTGTGGCGCGCAGGTTCGTTCGGGAATCGTAGTTCCGTGTTGTTCAACGTTCCCAGGCGCGTTGCGCGGATGTCTTCCTGCTTGAACGATTTGGCCAATTTGGCCTGCCGCTCATCATCCATCGGGTGTTCTACGAAAACAACCGCATTATCGAGCGCACCGCCTTTAATCAGGTTGTGTTCCAACAGCAGTTCCAGTTCATGCAGGAAGCAGAACGTACGTGTCGGGGCAATTTCCTTTTCGAAATCAGTCAAATTGTGAAGCACCGCATGCTGTGGTGGCAACACCTGACTGTTGTAATCGATCATCACGGTGAACCGTGGCGAGTCTGAAGGAACGATCAGATACTCCGCGCCCGTTTCTTCATCCTTGAATTCGATGTTGGAATCGATGGTGAGAATTTCCTGAGAATCGTCCTGCTCCTCCACCCCTACTTTATTGATGGCCTCGCAGAACTCCTTCGAGCTTCCATCCATGATCGGACACTCTGGTCCGTTGATCTCAATGTGTGCGTTGGTAATTCCATTGGCGGACAACGCAGCCATCACATGTTCTATGGTGCTTACCGTTGCTTCGCCCGAACCGATGGTCGTACCACGTGCGGTGCTTACCACATTGGCAACAGCAGCCTTCACTTCGGCATAACCCAAATCCGTTCTCACGAACACGACTCCACCAGCTTCTGCAGGACTGACCGTCATGGTCACGGGAGCACCTGTGTGCAATCCGACACCTTCGATAGTGAATGCCTTTTTGATGGTATGTTGCTTCAAACTCATTTCGAATTCATCAACTCACGAAGTTGCGCTTCCAACTGTTTGATGGTATCTGGCAAGCGTCTGAAAGACACGTACGACCTGCGGTAGTTGCCTACTTCGAATGCAGGCGAACCTTGCACAATGGCATTGTCAGGAAGGTTGTTCCCCACGCCACTCTGTGCCGCAATCTTCACATTATCACCAATGGTCAAATGACCGATGATGCCTACCTGACCACCGATCATGCAGCGCTTCCCTATTTTGGTTGAACCCGCAATTCCAGTTTGGGCAGCAATCACGGTGTGTTCTCCGATCTCTACGTTATGAGCTACTTGGATCAGGTTATCCAACTTCACTCCTTTGCGAATGATGGTCGAACCCATTGTAGCACGGTCGATGGTTGAATTGGCACCGATCTCTACGTCATCTTCCAACACCACATTTCCCACTTGTGGGATCTTGCTGTACTGCGAATCGGATGGTGCGAAGCCGAAACCGTCACTTCCTACAATTACTCCCGCATGCAAACGGCAGTTGTTGCCCAACACACAATCGTGCAACACCTTCGAACCCGAATGCAGATGACAGCCGTTGCCCAATTTAGCCTTACGCTCCACTACCACTTGCGCTCCAAGAATGCAATTGTCACCGACAACTGCACCTTCATCGATCACGGTTCCAGCACCAATGGAAACGTTATGTCCGATCTTGGCAGAATCAGCAATAACAGATGAAGGATGAATTCCCGCTTTCGGGCGGTTCATCTCATCATACTTCTGAAGCAGAATGGCGAAGCTGCTGTATGGGTCGGCCACACGAATTAACGTTGCCTTTACATCCGAACCAGCGTTCAAATCGTCTTTTACAATGACCACAGAAGCGCCCGTCTTCGTCAGAAACTCGTTGTACTTAGGATTTGCCAAGAAGGAAAGTGCACCGGGAAACCCGCTTTCAATAGGGCTCACCGTGCTGACCTGCACATTCGGATCCCCATCAACACTGCCACCAAGTATCTCGGCAATTACACCTGCGGTCAAAATCATCCGCGCAAAAGTAAAATTTAATAAAGCCTGTTAAGTAAAGGTTAACCGATCGGCTGGCAGGTTTAAAATTGGTTGGTCAGTTGTGCTGGGAAGCAAAGAAAGTGTTTTTCCACGGGTTTTGAAAGCACGGACAAACTGAGTGTATCGGCAGCTTCGGTGATGTCTTTCACCTCCCCGTTTTTGAAGAGAATGTTAATTCGATCGTGCTTCAGGTCGTAAGCGCTATTGGCAATGGAATCGGTGAAAACGAAGTAAGCCGCTTCTTCCTTAGAAATGCCCCATGATTGCGCCAGACTCGTTCTCAATTCATCCAATCGTGAAGTTGAAACTGCATCCGAAAGCATCTTGATCTTCAGGAGCTTTCTATCCACCATGAAGCCCGAAAGTCGTGATAGCACCGGGTCGGAATGATGCTTCCAAACCTTGACGGAAGTGAGCACATCGAAGTCATCCAACTCTGCAAAGCGGTCAAGAAGGTCGGGTTCGTTCTCAAAGTCAGCCTTCGTCACTTTTCGTTTCAGAAAGGTCATCAATGCAGGAGTTGCGAAAAGGTCTTGCCCCTGCTCCACCAATTCCTTGGCACGCATCAGAATATTGATGAGAAGATACTCAGCCGAAAGAACCGTCTTGTGCAAGTACACTTGCCAATACATGATTCTGCGAGCCACAATAAACTTCTCGATGCTGTAGATGCCTTTGCTTTCCACCGCCAACTCATCATTCACCACATGCAGCATTTTGATGATACGGTCTGAACCAACAATGCCTTCCGAAACGCCCGTGAAAAAGCTGTCGCGTTTCAGGTAATCCAAACGGTCCATATCCAACTGGCTGCTCACCAATTGATGCAGGAAACGCTTCGGATAACGGTCGTTGAAAATGGCAATGGCCACATCCAACTGCCCGTTGAATTGCTTGTTCAATCGTTCCATGAACAGGGCCGAGAGATCTTCGTGGTTCACACCCGAAACAATGCTGTGCTCAAGAGCGTGTGAAAACGGTCCATGACCGATGTCGTGCATCAGAATGGCCAGCGTTACGCCAACAGCTTCCTCTTCCGTGATCTCATATCCTTTTGCTCGGAGCTCCTCAATCGCCAAACCCATCAAGTGCATGGCCCCAAGCGTGTGGTGGAACCGTGTGTGCAGCGCGCCAGGATAAACCAAATGCGTTAACCCAAGCTGTTTGATTCTTCGCAGTCGCTGGAAATACGGATGTTCGATGATGTCGAACACTATCGGGTACGGAACTGTTATGAATCCGTAAACCGGGTCGTTGAGGATTTTACGCTTGTTATACTTTATTCCCATGGCGCCCGTTAGAGTGCTACTTTTGGCGAAAGTAGTTAATCGTTAAAGGTTATTTAGAAAGACATTCAATAGCCACAGAAGCACTGAAGGCACAGAGGCTTTCACTGACAATTCATTTCTTCTGTGTAAATCTGTGTTTCTGTGGCTAAAATCATGTAAAAACAAACAATGGACAAATTGAGAATACTTTGGGCTGATGATGAGATCGATCTGTTGAAACCACACCTGTTGTTCCTTCGGGATAAAGGATTTGAGGTGGAAACAGCTACGAATGGTGATGATGCCCTCGACCTGTTTGATGAGCAGGAATTCGACATTGTATTCCTTGATGAGAACATGCCTGGGCTTTCAGGATTGGAAACCTTGGTTCAGATGAAGAACAAGAACACGCGTGTTCCTGTGGTGATGATCACCAAGAGCGAGGAGGAACACATTATGGAAGAAGCAATCGGTTCCAAAATCTCCGATTACCTGATCAAGCCAGTCAATCCGAATCAGATTCTTCTCACCATTAAAAAGAACTTGGACACCAAGCGATTGGTGGCCGAGACCACAAGCCACAATTATCAACGCGAATTCCGTGAGATCGGAATGAAATTGAGCGACCGCCTCAACTACCAAGAGTGGAAAGACATTTACCGCAAATTGGTGCATTGGGAACTTGAATTGGAGCGTAGTAAGGAAGATGGCATGTCGGAGATTCTGCAATCGCAAAAAGTCGAAGCCAACTCGCAGTTTTTCAAGTTCGTTGAACGCAATTACATCGATTGGCTGAATGGCGAAGGAGATGACAAACCAACCATGTCGCACACGCTTTTCAAGAATAAGATCGCGCCAAAGGTCGGCCACGGAAAACCGACTTTCATGCTGTTGATCGACAACCTTCGTTGGGATCAATGGGAAGTGATCAAGCCTTCTGTGCTAGATATGTTCAAGTTGGAGAGCGAGGACATTTTCATGAGCATCCTCCCTACTGCCACGCAATATGCGCGGAATGCCATCTTCGCTGGTCTGATGCCATTGGATATTGAACGCAGGTTCAAAGACAAGTGGCTGAACGATGAAGACGAAGGCGGCAAGAACCAATTTGAGGAAGACTTCCTGCGAGATCAGATGCAGCGTTTGGGACTTGGTCAGAAATACAGTTACAATAAGATCACGAACAACGCAGCAGGTAAGAAATTGGTAGATACCATTCCGAACCTGATGAACAACGACCTGAACGTGATCGTGTACAACTTCGTGGATATGCTTTCGCACGCCAGAACGGAAATGGAAGTGATCCGTGAGTTGGCCGATGATGAAGCGGCTTATCGTTCTATCACGGTAAGTTGGTTCGAGCATTCACCGCTTAAAGACATGATGGAGCGCATCGCAGAACATGATGTGAATGTGGTGATCACTACCGATCACGGAACAGTGCGCGTTCAGGAACCAAGCAAAGTTGTTGGAGACCGAAACACCAACACCAACCTTCGTTACAAGCAGGCCAAGAACCTCAACTTTGAAACAAAGGATGTGTTTGCCGTGAAGAACCCTCACGATGCGTATCTACCAAAAGTGAATGTGAGCCAATCGTTCATCTTTGCCAAGGAAGACAAGTTCTTCGCCTACCCGAACAACTACAACTACTACGTGAATTACTACCGCGACACGTTCCAGCATGGTGGTGTTTCACTCGAAGAAATGCTGATTCCGATCGTGCATTTGGGGAGTAAGTAGTTCTTGCTGCTAATTCGTGAATTACTGGACTAAACCACTATGGACTGGAAGTCCATAGGTTTGATTGACGACTGAAAGTCGTCTTTCACTCAATGATGAAATTGCTTCCGCCATTGTCATCACTCCTTCTGTGATGCTCCAGATATTCATTCACCATTTCATCTGTTAT
>WGMW01000056.1 GCA_016124845.1 Flavobacteriales bacterium | reverse complement strand
TTCCAGCGTATTTCTTCCAGTAATTGAATACACTTTTTCTGTGTATTGTATTTTCTATGTATCGCTATCAAATTCATGCTACAATCCTTTATTTGTAAGGGTTTCAATTATCTTGCCATCCGTTATAGGGAGACGCGCGATTCAAAATATACATGCATTATCCATTATTCCGCGCGGGTCGGCTTTTGCTACTGGCCCTTCTGACCTTGTCTTTTCAGACGACCTTCTCGCAGGTTATTACGATTACCTCTTCTGTATCCGACAACAATGGATACGGAGTTTCATGTAACGGTCTGGCCGATGGTAGTATCGATATCACAGTGGCTGACGGGACCGCCCCATATACGTTTGCTTGGAGTACGGCAGACGGGTCCGCTTCGGTCAACGGTGCTACTACCGAAGACCTCACCGGTCTCACCGCTGGAACCTACACGGTGGTGGTGACGGATGCGGTAAGCGAGACCAATACGGTGGATGTGGTGGTAACGCAGCCTCCCGCTCTTTCGGTGTCGCTCTACAGCCCCGATTACAATGGGTACAATATCCATTGCTATCTGGGTGCTGATGGTCAGATCAGTTCATCGGTAAGCGGGGGTGTAAGCCCATATACTTATTCTTGGTCAACCACTGCAACTGCGCCCGATATAGGTGGTCTGACAGCGGGGTATTATCAGGTTGAGGTTACCGGTGCCAACGGTTGTTCGGTGACAGCAGACATTACTTTGACCGAACCGACCGATGTGGTGGCCTCCTTGAGTGTTGCCTCTTCTATTGCATGTGCAGGTGGAACAACGGATGTGAACTTGGGTGTCTCCGGAGGGGTCGGTTCCTATATTTTCAATTGGAGCACCACTACAGGGTCGCCACAGGCAAGTGGGGCCATTACGCAGAACCTTACTTCGGTTACCGCGGGAGACTATACGGTGAGAGTGGAGGATGCCAACGGTTGCATCAAATTCGAATCGACCAATGTTACCGAGCCGGCTGCGCTGACCTATACAGGAAGTCTGTATGAGTATCAGCCCGGAGAGTATTTCAGTTGCCAGACATGTGATGATGGTCAGGGAACCATCACTCCTTCGGGCGGAACAGCCCCATACGCCTATCTGTGGAGTGATGGGCAGACCACCGCTACGGCTACCGGCCTGGCGCAGGGCGCCACTTATACATTTACGGTCACCGATGCGGCCGGGTGTACGGCCAATGGCGAGTTCACCATGCCTGTGATGAGTGGAACGTCCAACTCGCTTGAGCTTGTAGGTACCATGAGTTCGTATGCGGGAGGGTATCAGGTAAGTACGAACGGGGCGTCCGATGGGTGGATAGACCTGATGGTAAGCGGTGGAACATCGCCCTATACCTATCAGTGGAATACCAGTAATGGTTCTCCTTCAGCGGTGGGTGCGACCACGCAGGATCTCAGCGACCTTGGGGCGGGGACGTATAGTGTGATCGTTACAGATGCCAACTCCGAACAGGCGGAGAAGAGTTTTACCCTCAATGCTCCGGCAAATGTGCTCTCAGGCTATTTCAATTCCGTGGATGTGTCCTGTAACGGTCAGGCCGATGGTCAGTTATCGGCCGTGGCCATGGGTGGAACGCCCCCGTATCAATATCTCTGGACCACGTCTGATGGTTCAGCGCAGGTGAACAATGCCACTTCTGCCTCCGTGCAGGGTCTGGCACCTGGACTGTATTCGGTACATATTACAGATGCTGTCAACGCTGGGGTGGACATTTCTTACCAGATGAGCGAACCAGATGCCATTGTCACGTCCATCACTCCGAGTTTCGACCAAGGGGGCTATCAATTGCAGTGTGGCCAGGGAGGCTCGGTGACCCTCGATCTGACCGTGAGCGGGGGTGTTGCACCCTATACGTTCCTGTGGGACAATGGCAAGTTCACCGAAGATATTACGGTCACCTCCGGTGGAGATTACAACATACAGGTGCAGGACAACAATGGGTGTGTGCAGTATGACGTGTTCACTGTCAATGCGCCTGATGCGCTACAGATGGATGCGGACTGGACCATCTACTCGAATGGACAGTTGTTCAGCTGTGAGACCTGCGAGGATGCGCAGTTCACCATGATTGTAACAGGGGGCTTCAACCTATTACATTGACGCTCACATCAACGTATGGTACTCAGAACGGACCCGTTTTCACGGATATTCATGCAGATACGGACTATTCGCTTCAAATCGTTGACGGTCTTGGCTGTACCATCGACCTTACCGGGGCGAATGGGATCAATGTTCCCCGTGACGGATTTCATAGTCTTGGGGTAAGCGCTTCCCTATCTTCATATCCTGGAGGCTACAACATCAGCAGCTTTGGTGGCAATGATGGATGGATCGACCTTAACATCTATGGGCAGATGAGCCATGAGACCATATTGTGGTCAGATGGCAATACGGACAAGAACCGTGGTGGACTGACAGCCGGAACGTATGAGGTTACGGTGAGTGACAATGCCGGGCAGAGCATTACCAAAAGTTGGACATTGACCCAGCCACAGGCGGGCATGTCGGTCATGGTAAGCGGCCAGTACAGTAGTTGCAGTAGCAGTGGCCAGCTGAATGCAATGGTCAATGGTGGCACACCTCCCTATTCCTATCAGTGGACGGGTCCGAATGGCCCGCTGGCAGATGCTTGGAGTACGGTCATGGTCACCTTGGTGGGACATTATGACCTGACGGTTACCGATGCGAACGCGCAGATCGCTCTGGCAAGCATCGATCTTCAAAGCGCCCCGCAGCTATGGGCCGATGTGAATTCTCCGCAGATCTATGGCAATTTCAATACCAGTTGCACGGGTGGTGACGGCAGTATTGTGATTGATCTGCATGATGGTATTCCTCCCTACACCATTGATGTCACGTCAACGGCAGTTACCAGTGATTCCTATTCAGGGACCACGGCCACAGGAGGGGTTTCGCGGTCAAGCATCCATCTTACCACCAGCGATGCCTCGGCAGTAGTGGACGCGTTGGATCCAGGAAGTTACAATGTGAACATCAGTGACATGAGCGGATGTGGCGGGCAGAACTATAGCTTGAACCTTGCGGAACCCGATCCATTACTCGTATCCGTTGTGCCTACGGTGCAACCGAACGGCTACTATATCGGTTGCGAGACCTGCGCGGACGGACAGGCCGAGATGCAGGTGACCAATACTTACGGCAATGTGGAATATGTGTGGGCTCAGGTGCCAGAGGAATTTGTCGAATCACGTATTGAGGGAGCAAGTCTCTTCCAGCGGTTTGAAGATGGCGATGTGGACCCCACGGAACTCTTTGATGGCGGGCTTCCCTTCATCATCGGTACCGCTGCACAACAGGGTGGCCTGGGCGGAGGGGTGATGTATGCGGCCTTTGCCCGAGATGAACTGGGCTGTTTCGGAGGAGAAGAGTTCTCTTTGGAGAAGCCGAATCCGGGTGCTGTTGGAGCTTCGGGTGCAACTGGGCCAACAGGTGCTACGGGAGCCACAGGTGCAACGGGTCCGCAGGGAATTGCAGGTGTCACAGGCCCTCAAGGTGCTACGGGTCCTCAAGGTGTAACAGGTTCACAGGGGGCTGTAGGCCCGACCGGGGCGCAAGGTCCACAGGGTGTTGCTGGTGCGCAGGGTGTAACAGGTCCTCAAGGCATTCAGGGTGACCTCGGCCCACAGGGCCCAACGGGTGCGCAGGGCCCTCAAGGAGTTACTGGAGCCACGGGCTCACAGGGTATTCAAGGCGCAACGGGTGCGCAGGGTGCAGTAGGCCCGACCGGGGAGCAAGGTCCACAGGGTATCGCTGGAGCACAGGGAGCAACAGGTCCCCAAGGCATTCAGGGCGACCTCGGCCCACAGGGTCCAACGGGTGCGCAGGGACCTGCCGGAGCCAATGGAACCTCCGTACAGATTCATGGAAGTGCAACCACCTCTACCAACCTTCCAGCTTCAGGGAACACTACAGGAGATGGTTATCTCACGCAGGATGATGGCCACCTATGGGTATGGGGCGGCACTGATTGGACGGATGTCGGGCAGATACAAGGCCCTGGAGGTGCTACCGGGCCACAGGGTCCCGCAGGATTGCAGGGCGCCACAGGCCCGCAGGGACCTGCCGGACAGGATGGCGTGGAACCCGCACCCGCTTGGAGGCTTGGGGGAAACTCTGGAACGAACAACTGGCTGGGTACCGATGACAACACGGACCTGGTGCTGAAGGCCAATAATCAGACCCAGTTGAAACTTGGTAGTGATGGGATTACGGAAGTGACGCAGCAGTTGAAGATGAGCAATCTGGAGGAACTGGTACCGGATGCAGCGGATGCTGAGCCCAGCATTCTGGTGATCAGGGCGGATGGAAGCGTGGCAGCCGCACCGCCACCGCCAGAAGGGTTCCTCCACTTTTGGGCCGACAGGACCGCGGGATCTTGCGGTTCCATTGATGGGGGTAATTCCTATCCGCTTGAGGTCATGGGTTCTTGGAGTTACGACATCAATGAAATATACAGCTGTCCGCAGGTGAACGTGGGCATCGGGACGGATGAGCCGATCGCCAAAATGGATGTGAGAGGCCAGACGTACAGTCAGCTACTGAGTGTGAACACCTACGACAGCCCGGCCAAGCTCACAGTGAATGCCAGTACAGGGTATGATGGCGTGGAGATCAGAGATAAGAATGGTCTTGCAGCGTTCAATGCAGATGAGAATGGAAAGATCATCATTGGGAAGGAATATTACAATCAGTCAGGAGGTAGAGCAAGCATTTACCTTGGAAACAGTACAGACCATTACATCAGTGCCGTGCAAGGGTTAGGGCTTAGTTTCAGTACCATCGGAGGAGCCGATGCGCTGGTAGTTAAAGACGGTGGCTATGTTGGGGTAGGAACAAGTAATCCCACCGCTCCTCTACATTTAAACAACAATGGAGCACATGCTAACACGTTCAAAATTGACGTTTACGAAGATTATCGTTCGGCCATTGAGGTCTTTCAAAGCGGCACGCAGAACTTTCTGGTGCAGGGAGATGGAAAGATATGGGGACGTGAGTTGAACGTAAAGGTCGGAACCTTTCCTGATTACGTGTTCAAAAAGGAGTACGTGCTTCCAGCATTGACGGAGGTGGAGGACTACGTGAAGAAAAACAGTCACCTTCCCGAGGTACCGTCTGCCAAAGAGGTGGAGGAGAATGGTATGAATGTTGGCGAAATGAATACCCTACTTTTAAAGAAGGTGGAAGAACTTACTTTGTACCTGATTGAACAGGATAAGCGGATCCAGCAGTTACAGGACGAGGTCAACAACTTAAGAGATTAAGAGATCATATGTGGTCAGTGCGAACATCAGTATTCATAGTACCTTTTCTACTTGTGGCCATTATCGGGTGCAAGAAAGACCCGATAGAGCCGGGAGCACCCGAAGTAAAGGACAAATGGGAGCTTACATCAACATCCACCATGCATATCGATCATAGCAATTCGTATCAGATTCAGTTTGATGGTCAAGACCGACTGTTTGCCATCCAACGTTATCCAGGCAGTAGTTTCACCTACTGCCATTGCGAGACCGATCAAGGCATATGGACAAGATTCGCCATCGACTCCATGAATACGATTGTCAATCGTACCCTTCTGACCAAGGTCTCTCGGGACGGTAACCTGTGGGTGCTTACAGATACCCGACTGATAAGGGTCTCGTCCTGCGGTGCATTTGATTCATATACCGTTGCCAGTTCAGATTCTTTGTCATTATCTATCGAAGATTTTTACAATCGCTTTGTGGGAATCGAGATCGTGGATGGTACGCCATGGCTGCTGCACGCCACTTGGGGGTTGTATCATTATGATTTCGAAACTGAGGCATTGGTTCATCATCCCATACTACACCCATATCCATTCTACAATGACCTGAGTGAAATAGGTTATTTTGAATCTCTTGGGGCGGGTAATGACGGGTATGTCCTGTTTTCCAACAACGATGGCAGGGCATGGGTGCGTCATTCTTCTGAAAACATAGCGGCATTGTTAAGTCCAGGATGTTATGGCTGCCGATACAATTCGTTCCGATCCGATCGCCAAGGAGACCTCGTTGCAACCATTACAAATGACGGAGGGAACAGTCATGTTCAGAGGGTTCCTGAATACACAGATGTACCCACATTGGCACTCTCCGAGGCACCTCATTACTATTCGGGTTCCGTGTTCGACTATGACGGCTTTCTGGCCTACTACAGTGGTGGCCCCGATTATCAGCCGTACATAGGGCTTCAGCCCAATGGTGGTGACGAATTGACCGTGAATGCACGCGATGCGATCGAAGAAGGGAATGTCATCGTTCACGACTTGGCCTTCAACTCAAACAATGAACTTTTTGCGGCAACGGATAAGGGCGTGATCAAATACTTGGGCAGGGATGAATAGGGCTTGGAAAATAACGGTCATCCTCGCGTGGGTCTTCTTGGTTGTAGGGCTGCACGGTTGCAGAAAGGAAGCACCCATCTATCCGAATTGGATAAGCTATAGTGCGGAGCAGGTGGGGCTGGAGTCATTCCGTGAGTTTACCATCTGTGCTGACGTTTCTGGAAACGTCTATGCGGTGCAGGCCACCGATGAGACGAACACCTACAAACTGTTCTACCTGCAAAAGGGAAGTGATGGATGGCAGGTGTCCGAATTTGCCTTTGTGCCTCAGGACCCCTATTACCTTTCCGATGGAAACCACATGAAAAGCACAACGGATGGATCGGTATGGCTGTTGGGCATGGAGGCCATGGTACGCTTCAAGGATGGCCAAGTGGCGCAGACCTACCCGATGGACCAGTTCATTGCAGAAGGAGTCCAAATAGGGATCAGCCATTTTGCAACGTTTGGATCCGAAGTTTGGCTGGTGCATTATAGCTCTGGGCTGTTTCAACTGAATGTGGAAACCGGGGAAACGTTTCACTATACATATCCCGGCTACGTAGGTACCAGCGTGTTGCTTAGCGTGGACAACGTGGGCAACAAGTGGATCACCATGCATGATTACTGGAATAACATTGTTGGGTTGATGGCTGATGGAAGTTGGCAGCGTGTCATAGATCCTGATTCGCTTCTCGGATGCCCTGACTGTGCCGCGTGGGGAGGGCCGCTGTATGAAGATTTCCGGGCCATGGTTGCCGATGGGACAGGTAATACCTATCTGTTTACTGACACCCAGCTTTTTCGATTAAGCAATGGTGTAGTGCAAAGTTTGGCGTTGAGCATTGACCCATATATTGATGGGTTCACAGTAGATAGAGAGGATCACCTTTGGTTTTATCGCAAGGATTGGATAGCTGTTACCCCACCCCTCTCCATCCTTTACCGCTACAAAGGAGGAGCTGCAGAGGAGACAGCCGACCTGACACAGGTGTTTGAAGGAAATGTATGGCCATACGATCTGGCCTTTGACCACAACAATAATGCATGGGTGGCCACCAACATGGGCATTGCCGCGTACAATGAAAATGGAGTTGAATTTTAAAATTCGAAAATGAATTTAACAATTAATAGAATGATCCAGATGGTCGGACTAGTATTTTTTGCTGCATTTTGGGTAGCGGAGTTGTCTGCGCAGGAAAGGGATTCGCAACCTTTTTCGAAGCAGAAAATTAACCCTTTAGATTTGGTAAAAGATGAAGAGAAGGCTGTCTGTATTGACTTGGGTTATGAAAATGATGTAAAGGTCTTATGCAATAAGGGGGGTGATGTCACAGGAACTTTCGAATCTCAGAACAAGGGAAGTGAGTTTGAAAGATTGACCAAGAGCGTTCTTCGAATAAATGGCTCGTCAATAGAAGTTTCGCGATTGCCATCCTATGAATGGATTGAAGACGGACGGTTGCTGGTACTTTATGGTAGTCCCCCCGGTTCTCATAGGGGAGGAGGTATTGCCGTTGAAATTGTGTCTGTAGTTGACGGTCGCTCAACAGGTTTGATACAATGTGGTTCGAGTATTTCAAGTAAACCTGTCGTGGGGTCGAACAATGATATATGGCTTGTCGCTGACTATAATATATCCAAGAGGGAAATTCAGCTACTTCATATTTCAAATACAGGCGAGGTTTCTTCGCGAGTATCCGTTCCACTGATTTGGTCTCCGACCTTGAAATCTTCCCCTGATAAAACAAAGTTTTTGCTTTGGGGATATTCATCTGATGAATCGAGCTACAAGATTTATCTATTTAACGAACGTGGTGCAATGACTTATTTGAATGGAGGTCTATTTGGAATCAACACTTGGGTCACAAACAATGACATTTTCACAACAGATGGATTGCTATGGAGGGTTGTTGATGTAAATGATGCTTCCAAGGTACTTGTTGAAGGAACTATGTCCGAACAGCGTCTGATTGTGTATCAATACTCATCATTGCCTGACGGGCGGGTTATTATCATTGGGTCCAGCACAGATGCCAATCCTCAATGGTTTGCGGTGGTAGTCGATTGGAAATCTGGCACTGTAAATCGGTATTCAATTGATTGTAAGGGATTTACCCCAAGTAATGCAAGACAATTTGGCTTACGCGCGGATGGAGATGTATGGTTGAGTTCTGGGAATAAACAAATCTTTCTGAGATGAGTAATTTAGTAGCCCGCCAAGTAGTATTAACCTTGCTTATTGCATCATTTTCCCTCGTTTCATTGGCGCAGTCTCAGCAAGTGAGTAGACTCCGGGTATTGCCGGCAAATTCCGTTGGTATGTATGTTGATTTTAAGTGTCCTTCAGGTTCACAGAATGTCACATATGAGCTTTCTTATATGAATGTTACGACCCAGAGCAGTTATACTTTGGCCACTATATTTTCTGGGTCATCAGCTGGGTACTTGTTTACGTATACCATTCCAGCTGCCCAATTCAATCAATCGGACATGTATAGGTTCAAGGTAGAAGAACAGGGAAGTGGGACAAGCACAACCGTTATGCAATCTTTTATTGTTGTATGGTGTTCCTCGCAAAATGACATCTTGCATACCTTCAATCAGCCCTATGGTTCTGGTGCCGTTCGTAACCTGCACGAAGGGTTAGATGTGCTTGGTGGGGGTGCACAAGTAAGAGCCGCAAAAGGCGGTTTTATCAATGCAGTTAATCATCCAGATGTAGATAATGTGCAAATCGTTATACAGATATTTGAAAGCAATGCAGCATTCCCACTGAGCATTGGGTCAACGATGGAGTTGTATGAGTACAATCATGTTGGAGATGGTTCCTTTGCTGAAGCACTTTTTTTACTTGCATCCCAACAAATGCTTGAACCACCAAGCGTTCATCCTGGACAGATATTGGGCTCCATTGGAGAGAATCACTTTGCACCCCCATACGAAGACCATGTTCACATGGGTTATTATGTTGGGGGGACCTCTGGTAACCCGGCAAATTTTAGAAATCCTTTGAAATTATTCCAAGAACCTGGGCATAGAGACCCGTATCAGAATGCCCCGCAGCTTTATGATCTAGATGGTGATCAGTTAACATTTCGGTTCGCTGAGAATTTATTAGCCCCTAATTATGGGCCTTTGACTTATTTTCCTGAACCTCAAACACAAGGCATGCCTGTTAAGGTTTGGGGAGGTGTGGATATTGCGGTTGAATTGCATGACCTGCAAGCTGCAAGTGGTCCACCATACGTAATGCCTTATGAAGTCGGCTATAGTTTTGGCAGTTTACCTGATTTCAAACTTTTCAAATCTGATAATTGGCTGGCCATTGGTTGTAACCCCCCATGTTCAACGTGTGATTGCTCCACTTTTGTTGATGCATTAACAGATCGGTCTAACCATGATCAATCTGGTTGGGAAGAATATAGAGTGCTGATTCCTACAAATACGTCTGCTAACACGGGCAATGGTGCAGATATCTCGCAGGACGAGTGCTGGGCCACAGATGCTCATAGTTCGGTTAACACACCCAATGGGTATACTAGCGGCTATAGTAAAGCAAGATGCTACGAGGAGGCTAAGTTTGAAGACGGGACTTACACGGCCAAAGTATCATTTTCAGACTTGGAACATCCAAATGGGGAGGTTTCCCGGAATGTAATGGTTGATAATTTCAAGCCCTATGTTAAACACGTAAGAATAAGTACCGGTCAGAGTCCTTCCGAATTTTCCGGGGCCGAAATGATTTATGAGGGGCGTAGGGAATGGAATGAAAGTACGGGCGAACTAGAATTACACCCATTTAATGGTTGTTGCGGTTCAAGCTCAAGGGTGCTTGGCTATGCCAATCCATACCATGATGACGTTTATATTGAGGTCACCTTCAGTGAACCGATGGATGGGTCAAATCCCCCCGTGGTTTCCATTCCCTCGATAACCAGCGGATATACGGCACAGTTGCAAAGCACGTCTTCATACGATGAGACAGTATTCGAATACTTAGTTTCCAGTTCTGACCTACAGACAAACTTGACAGAAGATGTACATGAACTGGTTATTTCAGGTACAGACAAAGCGGGCAATGGACTTACTGGTTTTGACGAGAGTGCAGAAAACATCAGTGCAACTCAGTTACCCAAAAGGACCGGTGCGTCTACATGGTCAAGTACTTACGGGCTACCATCAGATGTGACCCATGAGTTTCATACGATGACTCCTTGCACTCCTGCTGGATTTTTGTTTGGTGGAGGAGGAAACACAGCGCCTGTTAATCCATGTGTATTCACCGATTTTGATGCATCTCCACTGGTGGGAGATGCTCCTTTACAGGTCAGCTTTACTAATCTGTCAACAAGTGCAGCTCCTGTGGCGTCCTGGCTTTGGAACTTTGGTGACGGAAGCAGCAGTTCGGACGAAAACCCTCAGCCTCATACATACACCAGTCCCGGAGTTTACACGGTTCGGCTTACAGTTACCGATCAGGCTGGTGTAAGTGACTTTGAAGAAAAAGTGGCCTACATCTATGTAACTGAGCCAAGTGGAGGCGGTTCTCCTTCTCCATTACAAGCAGATTTTTATGGTTCGCCATACGATTCACAGACAAACAGGGTTGAATTAACGCAAGGCGATCTGGCAACATTCTATGAAGATGTATCAGGGGGTACCGGAAGCCTTGTCTATGAATGGGATTTCCCGGGAGGTACTCCGTCTTCTCACATTGGTCCTTACCCACCGGAAATTGAGTACGACCAGATCGGACTGTGGAATGTGACCCTTACGGTGACAGATGGTAGTGGAGCTTCTGATATGATGCTGAAGCAAGGGTACGTGAATGTAGGTTTAGGTGCCGATCCCCTTGTCCAACCGAATCCATGCTTTGAAATTGTGAACACAAGCTCTGTAAATCAAGGCTATGCCGTCTATGATTTTCTGAGTTTTCAGGCAGATTACCCAAGTGGCGGAGTTCCACCTTATAGCTATACATGGACACTGACCGGGAATGGTGTCAATCAGGTTCAATACGGAACCTCGTTGTCCCATTATTTTACGCAGCCGGGCCAATACACGGTTACGCTTTCGGTCGATGATTCCAACCCGGTCACCTCTGGGTACTCATGTTCGCAAACATTCAATGTAGTGTCCAATGGAGGGGTCTCTACCATTAACCTTACTCGAACCCCGGCATCGGTATCTACAGGTAGCGAATGGATCTATCTCAATGCGACCTATAGTGGTTCAAATGTCAGTTCTGCAAACTACTATTGGCAATTCACTTGTCCTACTGCACAGGACTTTACAGTACATGAATATGTCTTCCCTACAGATTATGATGGGTACAATGGCGTTTATCAGGCCTCGTTCAGCATTCTGGGGGATGTGTCCTATAGTGTGGTATCGCTGCAACCGGACCGTTTGGGGCCTGGTAATTGGACCGTTCAATTACGAATAGAAACAGTAGGGGGCGACCCGGTGCTCAGTAATCCGGTCAACATTTCCATAGCAAGCCCACCTACTTCGTCTTCGGGACCTGAGATCACGGGTATTACGTTTCATTCCAACCCTAATGCAGTCGCCCAACCAAATGGGCAAATGGGGCAATGCTATTTTGTTCCTCACCCGAATCTTGGAGTGGGTCCTGTTGTCATTCCTGGAGATTCGCCATTTCTTGCTGGGGATAATGCAGTATGCGATGCACAGGATTATCCAAATTGTCCGTGTAATCAAGAGTATCATTTTTTAAATGATGAGATAACAGCATACGGTGGATCACCAGGAGGACAGATTTTACTAAGGGATGGTTCGTGGGGAAGTGCGTGGGAAACTGCCTTCGGAAACGATTGGTTCTATGGTTCTGGTGGGATATGTCCAGAGTATGGCTCAGGGCATCAGGATGGCTGGATAAGAATCGATAACAGTTTTACGTGGGATACACCTTGGCATCAGGATATTTCGATTACGGTGACAGACCGATATGGACACCAAGCAAGTATCAGTCAGCCAATTACAGTTTTTCGCTGTTTGACCCAAGCCGATGCGGGAAACGATATAGTGGCATGTCCGGAGAGTATCTATACCATAGGAGGTGATGTGCAGTCAGGTACCAAACCGCCCTACACATTTTCATGGGATTTTCAGTCAGGTGGAGGTCTTCCTGGGGTGGATATTACTGAAGTTGTATCGGATCCTGCCTTGTTGAATCCTATACTTACAGTTCCAGATGGTACCGTTACGCTTGAGTTGACCGTTTCGGATGCTTTCGGGAATTCTGCTACCGATGCGATAACCATAACCGGAAGTTATGTGCAGGCGGATGCGGGACCTGATGTCAATCTGTGTTTGGGCAATTCGTTGGTGTTGGGTGGTGCGGTTACTGGAGGTTCGGGAGTGGGTTATACATACTCTTGGTCCCCTACCACCGGATTGAATGACCCCCATGTGCAGAATCCGTTGTTCACACCTTTGGGCAATGGCGTCTATACCTATACGGTCACAGTTACTGATGGAAACGGGTGTTCCGATACGGATCAGATAACCATTACGGTAGATGACGATAAACCGATCGTTGATGCTGGAGATGATGTTGTTTCCTGCCCTGGAGGATATGTGACATTGGGGTTGGATGTGACGGGGGGTGGAACAGGCAATTACACGTTTGAGTGGAGTCCGACTTCTCCTGTGGATGTGACACAAGCAAATGGCGCCTTATCTACAGAGGCCCCGTTGGGAAATACCAATTACCGTGTGATCGTAACGGACGACAACGGTTGCACGGGCGAAGATTGGATAAGTGTATTTATTGATAACGACCTTTCTGAAGGTGTTACGGCCAGTTCTGGCGTACCGGTTGGAGTGTGCCCCATGGGCAGTTTCGAACTGACCGCTGTGCCAACCGTGGCGGGTAATTATACCTACAGTTGGAGTTGGGGTGACCCGGGACTTGGCAATGAAGGGAATGACCAAGGTTCTCCTATTACCACAGGTACATTTGGGAATCAGACCTACACATTGGAGGCAACCAACCTAACCACCGGTTGCATCAGCTGGGATGAGGTGAGTGTAGTAGTGGATCCAAGTATGGGGCCAACGGCAACGGTCGACCCTTCTCAGTTGGTCATGTGCTATGGCGCAGGTCCAATGGATGTGCAGGGAGGTGCCAGCGGTGGTACGGCACCGTATAACTATGCTTGGTACTTGGGTAACTCAGATCTACAGGATGCCATGTATTCTTCATCACCTACTGCTGTTGCCCTTTCCAATTCAAGTACGGCCTCGGTACCCTACAATGGCGTAAGTGCCTACATGAATGATAATGGGCTTGCTCAAGCCGATGTCTGGTTACTCGTCACCGATCAGAATGGATGTGTAGGCACGAATTCACTATCAGCTGTTGCCGACCCTGAACTGGCTATTCATGGACTTTATGCGCAGAAATATAGTTGTTCAGGCGATCCTGTAACAATTGGAGATGGAACTGAGGTGACTGGAGGTACTCCTGATTACCAGTATGAATGGTTACACCCAACGGTACCAATTGACAATCCTAACCAACTGATAACGGTTGCCTATCCTGATCACACAGCATACATGAAGTTCAGGGTGACGGATGCTCTTGGATGTGCAGTTGAGGCTGATGCTGGGTTAGGTTATGAGTATGTCAGATTACATGTTTTTGAAGAACAAGGAGACCCTCAGTTAGAACTCGAATCTCAATTGGGTTTATTTTGTCCGGGGCAGGAGATTTGTATTAAGAACTCTATGTATGGTTATTGGCGTAATTTTGACTTAGGGCGATGTTCTGAATCAGGGTTATATCCGGGTAGTTTCACTTTTGTGTCCAGCGTTTTTAACTATGCAAACGGACCCTGTGATGTTTACAATGCTGTGGGGTCCAGATTTTCTGACGATTTCGTTTCTTATACGGACTTGCCTGAGCAAGTTACTGTTGAAGGGGATGGATGCCTCACATTTAGTGCACCGGGCACCTATGATTTCACCGCGAATTATGAATTTAGATACGGCTACTCGTGGACTGCAAACCCACCTTCTTGGTACGGTCAACCTGGATGTACATTAACGTATTCAAACCCAATACACGTGGAGATTCAACCAATGGCAACCTTCCCTCCCGAAGACCCTACCGAATATGTCAATGGGCCAATCAATCAGCCATCGCCACAGAACGATAGGTATGCCGTTGACCTGGAGGTCGCCATCGATCAGTATTGGAATTCCATTTCTACGGTCGTCTCGGCTGGTATTCAGGCAGACCATGTTGCAGCAGATTGGGTCAGAATACATCCGGGCTTTAAGGCAGAATATGGATCGGACTATACTGCGAGGATCAATCCGTGTATGGAGTTTGCAAGTGGTAAGTTTGCAGGGGAAGATGAGGAGGGTGACACGTTGAATACGGATTCGCTCACCTACGCAACAGCAAGGGATTCCTTGCTCATGCAGCAGGGAATGTTCAATAAGGGAGATGTGTTCTCTGTTTACCCTAACCCGAATTCAGGAGAGTTTACCGTGGTTTGCACAGACCTTAAAAAGTTGACGGTCATGGATGCTTCCGGCCGTTTGGTCTGGCAGTCGGATGTTCCACTGAATGAGGCAAGCGACCAAAGCAATATGGAATTGAAGTTGAGTGGTTTCAGTAACGGGGTCTATATTGTAAGGGCCATGAGGACAAATGACGTCAACCTGTTCAGTCGGGTGGTGGTGCAATAGGTGGTGCCACCCTACCTTACGTTTCCCACCCGTTCATCGAATAGCGTTGGGGGCTTGGTCGTTTCGTTCGTAACTCTAAGCTAAAATTCTTACTTTCGCCAACCTTTTCAAAAACTAAGAGCGAGCGCGCATAGATTCAACCTCTACCCGAACTTACGTTAGCTGAACATGATAACACACCTACACGGTGTCTTGGAAGAGAAGACACCTGCAAGTGCTGTCATAGATTGTGGTGGGATCGGGTACGCGCTGTCGATATCCCTTAACACCTATACCCAATTGCCAGAGAAGGGCACGGTCCGCCTGTTCACTCACTTGGCCATTCGGGAAGACGCGCATGTGCTTTACGGTTTCTTCAACCGCGATGAGCGCGAATTGTTCCGTCAGCTCATCTCCGTTTCCGGTGTGGGAGGCAATACGGCCTTGGCCGTGCTTTCGAGCTTGGACCCATCGGGCGCCAAGCAGGCCATTACCAGCGGAGACGTGGCCACGCTGAAGTCCATCAAAGGCGTGGGACCCAAAACGGCTGAGCGCATCATCATCGATCTGCGCGACAAGGTGGGTAAGCTGGAAGTGGGAGAACTTGCCTTTATGGTAGGACAAAATAAACAGCGGGAAGAGGCGTTAACCGCCCTGATCACGTTGGGCTTTGCCAAAAATTCGGCCGAAAAGGCCATTGATAAGGTAATGAAGGCCCGCGGCACCGACCTCGCTGTGGAAGAAATCGTAAAACACGCCCTGAGCAATTTCTGAGCCGAAGAAGTACGTGATGCGGAGTATGCTGAAAAGAATGCTTGTTGTGTTTGCTATTGCTGCCGGTATGGTGCTGGTTGCGGGTGCAGATGCCAACACTCCGGCCAAGCGCAACGCGTTCATGGGGCTGGAGCTGTTGACGTTTGCGGCAGATACAGATACGCTTTCACTTCCGTACCCGGTTCCGGACAGCTACGACCCCACACCGACAGGCAACGACAACGGCCTGTATCTGAACGACCCGGAGAACATCAAGACCGATATTGATTACGACCCGGAAAGTGGCGAGTACAACATCAACAAGACCGTGGGGGAAGACATCAACTACCGTCCGCCCACCTACATGTCGTTCGATGAGTTTCAGGATTACAACGCCAATCAGGCCATCCGCGATTATTGGAAAGAGAAGGCGCAGACACAGTCGGAAAGTCAGCGCAAGCCGCTCATCCCAAAACTGAACATCAAGAGCAAACTGTTCGAGTCGATCTTCTGTGGAAGCACGGTAGAGATCCGTCCGCAGGGTTCTGCCGAACTGATCTTCGGGGTGAACGTGAGCAAGATCAAGAACCCGGCACTTCCGGCCAATCAGCAGACCAACACCACGTTCAATTTCGACCAGAGTATTCAGCTGAACGTGACCGGAAAGATCGGTGACGCGATGTCGCTGGGCGTGAACTACAATACCAACGCCACATTCGATTTCGAGAACCAGATGAAGTTGAAATGGCAGGCGTGCGATGAGGACAACATCTTGCGAAGCATTGAAGCGGGTAACGTTTCGCTGCCACTAACGGGTTCGCTCATCAAGGGAAGCCAGAACCTGTTCGGGGTAAAGGCCGTGGCGCAGTTCGGACGATTGACCGTGACGGGAATCTTCTCGCAGGCGAAGAGCGAGAGCAATTCTGTGCAAACGCAGGGCGGGGCGCAGGTTACCAAGTTCTCGGTGAAAGCGGATGAGTACGAAGCGTACCGTCACTATTTCCTCACGCAGTTCTTCCGCGACCACTACGACCAATGGTTGGCCGACCTTCCGTTGGTGAAATCGCCCATCAACATTACGCGTATCGAGGTTTGGATCACCAACACCAGCGCACAGACAAACGGTGGGCAGCGGAACGTGGTGGCAATGATGGATCTGGGTGAACCTGTGGCTGATGCCTACAACCATACGTTTATAGGTCCGGGCACGGGCGATCAGGGCGTTCCGAACAATAATGCGAATAACCTCTATCAGAAGTTGACCTCATCCTATGTTGGGGCAAGGAATATCGATCAGGTGGAAGGCGTGTTGGGGCCGCTGGAAACTACCGACAACTTCATCAACTCACAGGATTACGAAGCGTTGCAGTTTGCCACGCCATTGGATCCATCGGAATACCGGTATCATCCGCAATTGGGTTACATCTCCTTGAACAGGGAAATGCAGCCGAATGAGGTGCTTTCGGTGGCGTTCCAGTACACGTACGGAGGCAAGGTTTACCAAGTGGGTGAATTCTCCACGGACGGTATCACAGGCGATCAGGCGCTTTATACCAAGTTGCTGAAAAGCACCATCACCAACCCGAAGTTGCCGCTTTGGGACCTGATGATGAAGAACGTCTATAGCATCGGTGCCTATCAGGTATCGAAGGAGGATTTCCGCTTGGACATCATCTACGACAACATTGCCGCAGGTACCAAGACCAATTACATTCCGGAAGGGGCGATCGATGGGCAGATCCTGCTACGTACGATGAATCTGGATAAACTGAACTACAATAATGACCCGTATCCTGATGGGTTCTTCGACTTTGTAGAGGGCGTGACGATCACCAGCCAGAACGGCCGCATCTACTTCCCGGTGGTGGAGCCGTTCGGTAGCCATTTGGAGAATAAGTTCAATCTTCCATCTGAGGAAGAGATCGCCAAAAAGTATGTGTACCAACAGTTGTACGACTCTACGCATCAGGCGGCATTGAACTTCCCTCAATTGAACCGATTCATCATTGCGGGAACCTACAAAGGCGAGGGTGGTTCGGTCATTTCGCTTGGCGGGATGAACATTCCGCAAGGAAGTGTGACCGTGACCGCTGGTAGTCAGACCCTGACCGAGAACGTGGATTACACGGTGGACTACACCTTGGGCCGTGTGACCATTATCAATGATGCGATCATTGCATCGGGTCAGAAAGTGACCGCCAACTACGAGAGCAATTCGCTCTTCAACATCCAGAAGAAGACCTTGGCAGGGGTGCACATGGATTACAAGATCAGTAACGATCTTGTGTTCGGTGCCACGATAATGAACCTGCGCGAACGACCGCTGACGCAGAAGGTGAACCAAGGTGATGAGCCGATCAACAACACCATTTGGGGTGTGAATGGTAGTTACCGCACCGAGTCGCGTTTGCTCACCAAGTTGGTGGACATGATCCCGCTGATCAGCACCAAGGAGGTGTCAACCTTCTCTGCTTCGGGTGAGTTTGCCCATCTCATTCCGGGCAATGCCAAGGCCATTACAAAAAGTGGTGTTTCGTATCTGGATGACTTTGAGGGAAGTGTGAACTACATCGACCTGAAGCAGCGGCAGTCGTGGGTGCTGGCAAGTACACCGCAGGGTCAGAGTCAGTTGTTCCCAGAAGGTGCGGCCTCCAATCAAATAGGCAATGGTATCAACCGTGCCAAGTTCGCATGGTACATCATCGACCCGCTGTTCTATCGGAACAATAACCTGACCCCTGCACACTGGGGCAAGGAGGAGCAGTCGTATCAGTATTCGCGGGGTGTATTGCAGCAGGAGATCTTTCCGAACAAGCAATCGCAGATCGCCAACCAGCAGACCAACCTTCCCATTTTCGATGTGGCCTTCTACCCAAAGGAGAAAGGACCGTATAACTATGATGCTGATGGAGGAACACCTGAAGGAATTGACTACGGTTATGGCCTCGACCAGGATGGGAACCTGAATGAACCTGGCAAGCGTTGGGGCGGTATCATGCGCCAGATACAGACCACCAACTTCGAGACGAACAACATCGAGTTCATCCAGATCTGGATGATGGATCCTTTCTATTATGATACTCAGAACCAGCACAGCGGGGGCGACCTCTACTTCAACATAGGTAACATTTCGGAGGATATTGTGCGTGACGGGGTCAAGAACTTTGAGAACGGATTCCCTTGGCCGGACAACCCCAGCTTGCCCACGGATACCACCAACCTGGCCATTGTGGCCAAGAGTACCAACATCGTCAACGTGTTTGCCAACGATCCCAATGCACGACCTTTCCAAGATGTTGGTTTGGATGGGATGAATGACGACCAGGAACTGTCTTTCCATACGGGAAACCTACCTTCTGGAACGCCCAATTCGGATTATGTACATCGCTTAGATAGCATGTTGGCCCAAGGGCCAAGCGTATTGACGCAAGCCGCTTATGATAAACTGACCGCAGACGTATCCACAGATAACTTCAAGTACTATCGTGGAGATGACCTGGATGCCAAGCAGGCATCGGTGCTGGAGCGATATAAAATGTACAATGGCCTTGAAGGCAACTCGCCAACAGCCAACCAATCCGGAACCTCGTTCCAAGCCTCTTCTTCCACGTTGCCGGATGTGGAGGACATCAACCGCGACTTCACCATGAACAAGTCGGAAAACTATTTCCAGTACAAAGTGAGCTTGAGGAAAGAAGATCTTGTGGTAGGTAAGAACTACATCACCAATGCGGTAATGGGACGCGGCCAATTGGCCAATGGCCAGAATATCGATGTGATGTGGTATCAGTTCAAGATCCCTGTGAGAGCTCCTGAGAAGGCCGTGGGAAACATCTCGGATTGGCGTTCCATCCGATTCATGCGGATGTTCCTGAAAGGGTTTGAGGACTCCATCGTGGTGCGTTTCGGACGTTTGGAGCTCGTACGTGGGGAATGGAGACGTTACCTTTTCTCGCTGGAAGAACCGGGCGAATACATTCCAAGCGATCCGGGCGACAATACACCTTTCGACATTTCGGTGGTGAACATTGAGGAGAACGGGGTGAAGGAGCCGATCAATTATGTGCTGCCACCGGGAATCTACCGTCAGCAGACGCCATCGAGCAACACCACATTGCGTCAGTTGAACGAGCAGTCGCTAATGCTCCGTGTGTGTGATCTGGAAGATGGCGATGCGCGGGCGGCCTATAAGAACACCCAGTTTGATGTGCGTTCCTACAAACGCCTCAAGATGTTCATCCACGCAGAGGCCATCGACCCGAATGTGCTGAAAGACGGGGACGTGCGGGTGTTCCTCCGCTTGGGAACCGACTTCGACAATAACTATTACGAGTATGAGGTTCCGGCCATCGTAACGCCACCTGACGAATACAATCAAAACAGTGATGATGACCGTTATGCCGTCTGGCCGATTCTGAACAACATTGATGTGAATTTTGAGGATCTGAAGCAGGCCAAGCTACAGCGGAACAAGGATCTTGTCTCCGACCCAACGGTTTCCTTGACCAAGCGGTATGAAGTGGATCATGGGCCGCGGAACAAGATTGCGGTGAAGGGTAACCCGAACCTGGGGAACATCAAGTCGATGATGATCGGTATCCGAAACCCGAAGAAGACAGGCGTGAACGATGGTGATGATGGTCAGCCCAAATGTGTGGAAGTTTGGGTGAACGAATTGCGCTTGACGGATTTCGACAACCGTGGAGGATGGGCCACAACCGGGCAGGTGAATGTGAAACTGGCCGACTTCGCAACGCTGAACGGAGCGGTCGATTACACGAAATTCGGTTTCGGTGCATTCGACAGTAAGCCAAGTGAGCGTTTGCGCGAAACAATTACCAACTACGACCTTTCTGCACAGATCGCGTTGGGCAAATTCTTCCCAACCAAGTTGGGAGTAAATGTTCCGCTTTACCTCAGCTATGGTGAGTCGTTCAGCGATCCGCAGTACAATCCGCTCAGCCCGGACATTTCCATGGCGGCTTCGCTCACCGAGATCAAGGAGACATCTGCCAATCCTGACTCTGCGCGGAAGGCGTTGTTGCAGAAGACGCAGTCCTACAACAAAAGGAGGAGCATGAACTTCACGGACGTGCGCATTGGGGTGAAGAGTAAGAAACCGATGCCGTGGGATCCGGCCAACTTCGGGTTCAATTATTCCTACAGTCAGAATTACATGCGCGATATCAACACCAAGTATCGCGAAACGCGAACCTATCGTGGAGGAATGAGCTACGATTATAGTCCGAAGGGTAAGAACGTGCGTCCTTTCGCGAAGCTAAAACTGGTAAATGCGATGGTGGATGCGACCAAGGAACGGCAGGAAACGCGGGTGAAGGAACAGAAGGCATTGGTAGACAGTTTGAAACGCGCCAAGGTGAAGGGCGAGGAAATGAAAGAGGCGGAAGATCAGCTGGAGAAATACACCAAGCGGAAGGAGAATTATCAGAAATGGTCGCGGAACATGTTGCGGTCAGGTTGGTGGCAGCCTATCAAAGATTTCAACTTCAATTATTTGCCGAACAAGCTCGGTTTCCGAACGGACATGGACCGCAGGTACACCGAACAGCAGTTGCGGAACACCACCGATTATGCCGACATCAAGATCGATTCCACCTTCCAGAAATCCTTCTTCTGGAACCGTGAATACCATTTTAAATACGACCTGACGAAAGCCATCAAGATTCAGTTCGATGCCTTCAACTTTGGGCGGGTGGATGAACCTGCCGGGCCGGTTGACAAGAAATTTGACAACTGGCACCACATGCGCGATTCCATTTGGTCGAATGTGATGAACGGAGGCCGTACAACGCAGTACAACCATAATACTACGGTGAACTGGAATTTGCCGATTGACAAGTTCCCGATACTCAGTTGGGTGACCTCAAACGCATCGTACACAGGAAACTATTCGTGGAAGGCGGCTCCTTTGCAGCGCGATTCGGCTGGAAAGTTCGTTCAATCATCCTTCGGGAATACGGTACAGAATTCGCAAAACTGGCAAGTGAACGTGAATGCAAACTTCACCCAATTATACAACAAAATACCGTTCTTTAAGAAGGTCATGCAGAACAGTAGGCGGTCGTCCAGTGCAAGGCGCGCGGCAGCCAAGGGTCGATCGAAGGGAAGTCCGGGAGGAAACGATCCGAAATCGCAGAATGACACGGTTGATAAACCGAAGATCAACTTCGGGAAGATACTTGGCGAGGGGCTCGTCAACCTGATATTAATGGTGAAATCTGCGAACGTCACTTATTCGGAGAACAACGGAACGCTCTTGCCGGGTTATCGACCGAAAACCAAGTACATGGGACTTTCGGATACCATGCAGAACATCATGGGCATGGTGCCGTTCATCTTCGGTTGGCAGCAGTACGCCTTCGATAATATTGCCACGGGTTATGATATTCGGGCAGAGGCCATCAAAGGAAACTGGATAACCAACGATACGCTCCAAAGTAGTCCGTTGACCCAAACGCAGTCCAGTTCGCTGAACATCCGTGCCACGGTGGAACCGATCAAAGGCTTCCGTATCGACCTCACCGCCACCCGGACCTACACCGAAAGTCTGAACGAGTATTTCCGTTGGGATGAGGCGCTGCAATCTCCTGTGAGTTACAATCCGTACACCACGGGTAACTTCAGTATGTCGTACATCACGGCCAACACGGCTTTCATCCGGCAGCGGAAGGATAATACATCGCCCGTTTTTGAGAATTTCAAAGCAAATCGATTAACGGTGGCCGAACGGTTGGCAAATGCGCATCCGGGTGCTTTGACCACGGAGACGAACGGCTACCCGAGCGGTTATGGACCCACGCAGGTGGATGTATTGATTCCCGCGTTCCTTGCTTCTTATGGTGTGTACGATCCATCCAAAATTGAGATGAGCACCTTCCCACGGATCCCGTTGCCTAACTGGCGGGTCAATTATGATGGGATTGGAAAGATTCCTTTTGTGAAGAAGTTTGCGCGGAACGTTACACTCGGCCACTCGTACCGATCGACCTACAGCGTAAGCAGTTTCAGGACCAACCTTGGTTTCGAACCGCTGATCGAGGGACAGGATTACCCGAATTCACGCGACAGCTCCAACAACTTCATCTCCAAATACCAGATCGGAAGCATCACCATCAGCGAGCAGTTCAGTCCGCTGATAAGTCTCGATTTCAACTTCAAGAACTCCATGACCGCCAAAATGGAGGTGAAGACCAGCAGAACGCTTTCGCTCAACTTCTCCAACAATCAGGTTACCGAGGTGACCAGCGAGGAATATGTGGTGGGCGCGGGTTATACATTTAAGAATGTGCCTTTCCCGATCAAGTTCGGTAAGAGCACCAAACGCATCAAATCGGATATGAATTTGCGATTGGACTTCTCGTTGCGCGATAACCGAACCATGATCCGAAAATTGGATGAAGACCTCAATCAGGCCACTTCTGGTCAGAAACTCATCAGTATAAAGGTGAATGCGGATTACGTTATCAACCAGCGGTTCAATATCCGTTTGTTCTACAATGGGGCCATCAACACACCTGTGGTCTCCTCCTCATTCCCAACGCAGAACCACGCAGCAGGCCTAAGTCTCAGATTTACATTGGCCGAATAGCACACGAATCGGCATAAAACATAATTTTGGCCGAAATTCTAAATCACGTAGCGAAATGAACATCCCAGCCGACCTGAAGTACACCAAAGAACACGAATGGATCAAGATTGAAGGCAACGTTGCCACCGTTGGTATTACCGATTTTGCACAAGGCGAGTTGGGTGATATTGTTTATGTGGAGATTGAGACCGAAACGGAAACGTTGGCCGCTGACGAGGTTTTCGGAACCGTTGAAGCTGTGAAGACTGTTTCCGATCTTTTCATGCCAATGTCGGGCGAAGTGGCCGAGGTGAACCAAGGTTTGGAAGCAGATCCAGAAGCGGTAAACCGCGATCCTTATGGCGCAGGTTGGATGATCAAGATCGAATTGAGCGACCCATCAGAAGCAGATAACCTACTTTCTGCAGATGAGTACGCAGACCTCATTGGAGGATAAGAAACGCGAATAAATATGTTACTGAGATCGATACTGGCTGTCCTCTGGACGGCCTTTATCTTTTATGCGCTTCTGTCTCCGCCAAGCGGAGTACCGAAATACTGGTGGCTCGAACTGTCGGGAATGGACAAACTCATCCACGCGGTGCTGTTCGGGGTAGAGGCGTTTCTGGTCGCTTGGAATCTGGTGGGGAACAAATTTCAACGACCGATGCTGTGGTCTTTGCTGTGGTGTTTTCTTTTGGGTGGAGGTTTGGAATTGGCGCAATTCTATTGGGCTACAGGTAGAGATGGCGATTTCCTTGACCTTCTGGCCGACATGGTCGGAGCGGTGATCGCGATCGTTGGTTTCCCGCAGATCCGGAAAAAATTCACGTCCATTGTGGAATAGCCTGAAAGTTCGCATCCAACTACATGAAACTCGATTGTTGAGTTTGCATCAATAGTTATAAATTTACCCGCCCATAAAAATCAAACTATGGAGATTAAGAAGAACCCTGAAGTTGACCTGGAGAAGAAACGTTCGCTGTTTCTGGCTGCAGGTTACGTTGTGGCGCTTGCATTGGTGCTTACGGCCTTCGAATGGAAGACCTATGAGCGTAGTGCTGGCGACCTCGGACAGCTGGTGATCGATGACATCGAAGAAGAGATCATTCCGATCACGGAGCAGAACCAACCACCGCCACCACCGCCACCACCGCCACCACCAGCTCCCGAAATTGAGATAGTGGAAGATGACGTGGAGATTGAGGATGAAGTGGAGATCATGGACGTGGAAGCCACGCAGGAAACGATCATCGAAGAAGTTGTTCCTGTGGAAGAAGAACCGGCTGAGCCTGATTTCTTCACCATTGTGGAGGACATGCCAGCGTTCCCAGGCGGAGATGCTGCGCTGCTCAAGTACATTGCGGAACACGTTGAGTATCCTGCCATTGCCAAGGAAAACGGCATCACAGGTGTGGTTTATGTAAGCTACATTGTAGGTAAAGATGGTTCGGTAAGCGATGTGAAGGTTGTCCGTGGAGCAGACCCATTCTTGGACAAGGAAGCCGTACGCGTGGTAAAAACGCTGAAAGGCTACAAGCCAGGAAAACAGCGTGGTAAGCCCGTTCCGGTTCAGTTTACCATTCCTATCCGATTCCAGTTGCAGTAATCGGAACAAACGAAAGAAAGACAATCCCGATCAGCGAAAGTTGGTCGGGATTTTTTTATGAAAGACCCTGAAGGTTCCAGAAACAGGGGTGTCCGAAATGCAGGTTCTGTGAATGAACCCATTGATCCTCATTAAAAAGAAGGAGATGTGGAAAATGGTTGAAACCATTCCCGAACGTGTTGATTCCACCATAGCCCACGATTTAAATCGTGGGCTATGGTGGACAGCAAGGCACCTGCCGTTTTAACGGTTTTGAAGACAGGTCTATCACTGGCTGGCGAGTGTGATTCAATTTTTTTCGGAGACCCCGGTTTCCGAAACCTCAAGGACTTTCCACAATAAGTTCTGAAACCTTCCGTTTCACCAACAAAATCGCTCGAATGGTACAACACTACCTAACCTTAAATTTCTCGTATCATGAAAAGTTCGAAAACACCATTGGAGCGGAAAAGACCATTGTTTTTCCTTGCGGGGCTTGTGTTTGCCCTTTCCATCACCCTTGTCTCATTTGAGTGGCGCACGCCTTATCATCTACCGGAGGTTTATAAGCCGCAACCAGATATTGACAGGCCGCCAATTGAATTGCCCCCGATAACATCTCGCGAAGAGAAAAGGGAAATTGCAAGGCCAAAGCTTCCTCAAAAGCCGATTGAAACTACACAGATGGATATTGTGGAGAACGATGTGGTTGACGCAGTTGACGCTGATGAGCCTCAGTTCCCAGACGAAGCGGATTTGCCTTCTGAGGTGGCAAGTGCTCCCGAAGCAGATGAACCTGAAGAAGATGAGATATTCATGATTGTGGAGGAAATGCCCAACTATCCGGGCGGTGAAGGAAAGCTTCTTTCTGATCTAACGAACAGAACTGAATATCCGCAGATCGCAAAGGACATGGGCACGACCGGAATCGTATATGTGTCTTACGTTGTAGACAAGGAAGGCAATGTTGTGGACGTAAGGGTGGCACGCGGAGTTGATCCATTTCTCGATAAAGAAGCTGTCCGTGTGGTCAAAACTTTGAAAGGCTACAAACCGGGCAAGCAACGTGGCCGTCCCGTTTCTGTCCAGTTCACCGTTCCTATTCGGTTCGTTCTACAGTAAAACATAACGGATGGTTGAGTCCCGGTCGGTGTTATGCCGGCTGGGATTTTTTGTGCAATAAACCCGCGAACTGTTCCGTTGAGATAAGACAACCGCTCAAGATGACCCACGCGTACCTAATCACTTAATCCCACTACAATGAAAGATCGAAAAGCACCTCTTGAGCGCAGGCGTCCGCTACTTTTCTTGGCCGGACTTGTATTTGCACTTTCCGTCACCTTGGTTTCGTTCGAATGGAGAACGCCTTATACCATGCCTACAATTCCTACCGGACCGACTGTTGGAGAAGATGAACCCATTTGGATTCCCGTAACGCTTCTGCCCGAACCGAAGAAACAGCTGGAAAAACCGGCATTACCGGAGAAGAAACCGGAACCGACCATTATCGACCTCACCAACACCAATAAACCTGAGAACAATGCTTCGGAGAAACCACAGTTTCCAGAGATTTTCGAACCGCAAAATGGAACGTTGGTGAAAACCTCTGAGCCAAGCGTGGTGGATAATGTGGGACCGGAGAAATTTCCCACGGTTCAAGCAGAATACTGCGGAGGCGAACAGGCGATGTTCGATTTCCTGAAACAGGAGTTGGAATACCCTGAAATTCCACGTATCAACGGCATTTCAGGAACGGTTTACGTGCAGTTTGTGGTCGGAAAAGACGGTCACTTGCGCGATGCACAGATTCTTCGTCCTGTCGACCCGTGGTTGGATGGCGAAGCACTTCGTGTGGCCAAAATGCTCGATTGTTTCACACCCGGCATGAAGAACGGAAACAAGGTCGATGTGTACTTCGTTTTGCCCATTCGATTTGCCTTGACCTGAGAAATCATCGCTTACGGCACGTAAGTGATATTTTTGTCCCAAGCCTCTTACCATGCGCTTGGGACTTTTTTATGCCTTTCTGTCTGCGGTTGTGTTGTTTGCTGTTCCAAGCTTGGCTCAGGAGCAGTACAATTATCCGTTCAATCATACGCAGTATTCCGAGTTTGAAGGCTATTTGCATGTAAAAGGTTCGGAGTTTCATAGTGGGATGAGACCCTTTCGCGTAAGGCAACTGAACGAGGCCTGTCCGTTCGATTCCATCCGCGCGGTCAACTATCACAAAAGCAAATTCTCCCGTACGCTGGTGGGTAGAAAGCTTTTCCGCCAAAGCCTTCTTCGGGTCGATTCGGCCAAATATCAGTTCTATGTCGATCCCGTGTTCAATCTCGAACTCGGTTGGGATGCCAAAAGCAAGGAACGCCTCACGGTCAACACCAAGGGACTTACATTTAAAGGAAGCATCGGTAAGCACGTTTCGTTCATTACCACGTTCTGGGAAAACCAGGCCACCTATCTGCCATACCTTAATAAGTGGATCGATAAGAACCAAGTGGTTCCGGGAGAGGGTCGCATCAAGGATTTCCAGTTTGATAATGCGCTGTACCGCGCGTTGGGTGTGAAGGTGAATGGGTATGATTTCAGCATGGCTTCTGGCCAGGTTTCGTACTCACCGACCAAGCATGTGAATTTTCAGCTGGGGCACGATAAACTATTTGTGGGCGAAGGTTACCGTTCGATGTTGCTATCGGATGCCACATACAATTATCCGTTCCTGAAGATCAGTACCAATTTTTGGAAGATCCAGTATGATGTCATTTTCACGCAACTGCAAGACACGCGACTTTTCTCCACGTTCGAATCGGGTTTCAAGAAGAAATGGGCCACATTCCATTACATGAGCATTTTGGTGGGCAAGCGCATGCAGGTCGGTCTGTTTGAGGGTGTTATCTTTAAAGGCGACAGCGTTGGAAACGGGCATTTCAATTGGAATTATTTCAATCCGGTCATGCTGTTCCGCTCCATTCAGTATGCTTATGATAAGTCGGGGAACAATGCCCTGTTCGGAATCAATCTTAAGTATGTGCCTTTCAATGGTGCAGCCTTTTACGGCCAATTGGCCATCGACAATCTCAACTTCACCAAACTCGGCCAAGGCGGAAGCATGGATCAGCGTTTGGGCTGGCAGTTGGGTTTCAAGTTTTTCGACCCGTTCGGGCTGAAGAAATTGTACGGCCGGTTGGAATACAATGGAGCACTTCCTTATACGTACGCAAGTTCATCAACCTTAACGAGTTATACGCATTACAACCAGCCGTTGGCGCATCCGCTGGGAGCCAACTTCCATGAGTTTGTGGGCGAACTCGGTTACCGCTGGCGCGATCTGCGCATCAGTTATCGCATCAGTTACGCCAAGGTTGGGCGCGACACCACGGGGCTGAACTATGGAAACGATGCATTTCTTTCGGATGCAAACCCAGCGATGGGTGTGGATTCGTACGGGAACAAGATCGGGCAAGGTGTAAAGACCAGCCTCACGTATCAGAACTTGGAATTGGCGTATGTGGTCAACCGTGCGTCCAATCTGAATATCGTTTTCGGACTGCGTTACCGCTTGGCCAAAACGCAGTACAGCAAGGAGGAGAACGCATACGTTTATTTCGGCATCCGAACGCTTTTACGAAACCTCTACCATGATTTTTAGAAGAGTGGTCATAGCATTTTGGGTGCTTTCCTTTCCTCTTTTTGGAATGGGGCAACGACTTGTAGTGGAGCACTCTCCTTTGCTGGAAACCTTCTTGCAGGAAGAACCAATGAAAAGTGGCCTACCGGATTTTCATGGGAATGTGCGCCCGTGGGTGTTGGGAAAAGACCTTCAAGCAAAACGCGAGGCTGTGCTACGATCGTTCGTTTTTGCAGACAGTTCGCGGTTGCACCAGTTCTCGCAGGGCCATTTTTTCTATTACAGCAAAAAGTGGTTCGGAGTGCAGATAGACCCGATCTATCATAGCGTGGCGCGTTACGGTACGGCCTCTGGCTTCACGACCGAACTGTATGGTGGCGTTCGCGGAAATGTCTTTCTCGGCAAGAATTTCGTGGGGCATTTTTCCATTCGTGGCGGAGCCTTTAAACCCGTGGCGCACGTGCAGCGCTACATGGATCAGAATAATGTGGATCCAGGTCAGGGAAGTTTTGTCAACCGAGGCTACCTGAACACATTCTTCGACCCGAGCGGCTATATTTCGTATTCGCCATCCAAGCATTTTAACGTGCAGGCCGGTTACGACAAACTCTTCATCGGAAACGGTTACCGCTCGCTCTTCATCTCAGACAATTCCAATCAGTACGCGTTCTTGAAATTGGATACGCGCGTTTGGCGACTGCGCTACGTGAACATCTGGGCGAATTTCAAAGACATCATGCCAGGCGATTATCGCAACAAACTGGGCTCGTTCCATTACCTCTCACTCAATATTGCCAAGCGTTTCACCTTCGGGATGTTCGAGAGCATCATTTGGCAGGCGGCCGATAGCACGGGTGTTCGCGGGTTCGAACTCAATTACATCAACCCGATCATCTTCTATCGTCCTGTGGAGTTTTCGCTCAATTCGCCCGATAACGTGCTGCTTGGCTTCGATTTCCGCTACCGCATCGGAAAGAACAATCATCTCTACGGACAGTTGATCTTGGATGAGTTCCTCTCGAATGAGGTTTTCAAGAACATCACGGCTCGCAACGATCCTACCGTTCCGAAAGGTTTTTGGGGCAACAAGCAAGGATTTCAGGTAGGAATTAAAGGATGGAATCTCTTTTGGATCAAGAACCTGTATTACCAGACGGAGTTCAATTGGGTGCGGCCGTTCACGTACACGCACTTGACCATAGAGCAGAACTATGGAAATTACAATCAGCCGATAGCACATCCGCGCGGTGCCAATTTCTTGGAATCTGTAAACGTGCTTCGCTACCGCAAGAACAATTGGCTCCTCGAAGGCAAGTTCATTTACTCGCAGTTTGGCCTGGACACGAACAACATCAGTTACGGTGGCAACATCTACCGATCATATCTGCTGCGCAACGGTGAGTACGGACACAAAATGATTGACGGTTTAAAGACGAACCTTTATCTGTGGCAGTTCCGTGCAGAATATGTGCTGAACGCTTATTGGGATCTGCGCATCATCGGTGGCTTCACAACGAGGGTCGAACAGTCTAAACTGCACCGCTACGAAGAGCTTTATATGTTCTTCGGAATCTCAACAGACCTGACACGGCCGTTTGATGATTTTTAGCGGTTGCTTTTGCTGTTTGCACAATCTCTTCGTTAAGCTCTGAGAGATTAAATTTTGATTAAGTCCAGACGTTGGAAATTTAATTGAGTTGGGGGCCGGTTTTTTTGACCCAACAGGATTTTTTGGCTCTGGGCCGATTATTCAATTGAATTTTCCCTAAGTGTGTTATACAATATAAACTGATGTTGTTTTTTTCATATTCCATGAATGTTAAACCATTCATTTTTAATGTTTGTCTATGTCGTTTGGTTGTCTGTTCGGGGGTTTGACATTGAATACCTTTGAGGCATTGTTGTTAAAATTATGATGGCGTGAAAAAACTATTACTTGTTTTTGGTTTTGTTGGAATTGGTCAACTTGGAATTTCTCAAAATGTGGGGGTTGATGTATCAACCCCGGTTCAGAAGTTGGATGTTGCCGGAGGTCTCCGTCTGGGCTCAACCAGCAATGGTGTGGCCGGGTCCATGCGTTGGAACGGGACAAACTTTCAAGTACACAATGGCACACAATGGATAACATTTGGAGCAGGAACCGACCATGACTGGATGATTTCTGGCAATGACATGTATTCTGAGGTCTCAGGGAATGTTGGAATTGGAACTACCACACCAGCAGCTAAGTTGCAAGTTGTGGGAACTGCACGTGTTTCAGCCTTGAATGTGAACGGGGTATACACTCTTCCCACGGTTGACGGAGCGACAGGGTACGTGCTCACAACGAACGGTTCCGGCACAGTGGCATGGACCAACCCTGCGTTGGTGGGAGACATCACCTCGGTGGTTGCCGGCAACGGGCTGACAGGTGGTGGTACATCGGGCGATGTGACCTTGGATGTCAATCCTGGCGATGGTATCCAGATCATTACCGATCAAGTTGCCGTAAGAGCATTGGACCTTGATGGCAACGGTATTTCTGTATCCTCCAACAATTTTAATGTTAATGTAGATAACGCAACGATTGAGATAAACTCGGATGCGCTGCGCGTGAAAGCAGACGGAATAACCGCCAACGAGATCGCCACGGGTGCGGTTACCACTGCCGAGATTCTAAATGGTACCATTCTTACGGGTGACATCGCAACAGGGGCGGTAACGTCTACAAATATCCTCAACGGCACCATTGTTCCTGCTGACATGGCCAACGCAGGAAACAGTCAGGTTCTTACAACCAGTAACACGGGCGTGGTCCAATGGCAGAGCCAAGGAAGTTTTTTTAGTAGCCAGGCAGGAGACGGTTTGGTGTTTGACGCAGTTAACGCAGAGATTGATGTGAATCCAGGAGATGGGATTCTGGTTGCAAGCGATCAGGTTCAGGTTAATGCTGCTGCTCTGGAAGGAAACGGGCTTTCGGTCAGCTCTAACAACTTCAATGTCAATGTGGACAACAGCAGTATTGAGATAAATGCGGACGTACTTCGTGTAAAAGCAGATGGAATTCTTGCCTCACACATTGCAACGGATGCGGTAGGAGCGTCCGAGATAGCTACGGGTGCAGTTACAACAACAGAAATATTGAATGGAACCATACTTCCAGCTGATGTCGCTCCCGGGGCAACCAATACGGTGCTTTCCACAATTGGAGGTGTTGTTGGTTGGAACAATCCGGCCACGCTCACAACAGTGCTCCAAGATGGTGATGCTGATACAAAAGTTACAGTTGATGTGGGTGGAATTGATGAAGACCATATCCGACTGAGCACCTTAGGTGTGGAACGAATGACAATTGACAATACCGGTCAGATTGGTATAGGCACCAACACGCCTGATAAAGATGTGCATATTGTAAATGCCACGGGAGGGGTCATACTGGTCAGTAGAGGCGATGGAAATACAAATGCTGGAGAAACCTTAGGCGATATTCAATTCGATAGTGAGGACGATACCAATCCTTCATCTAATGATGCAAGTGCCGTTGTTCGTGGTATCGCTTCGGAGAATCAAGGAAATAGCAATAAGGGAGGGCATTTGGCCTTTTTAACAAAGCCTTCGGCTACCCCCGGTTCCTCTCCTGCTACTGAAAGAATGCGAATCACCGATCAAGGAAATGTGGGGATAGGAATCACAACTCCGTTACAAAAACTGCATGTGAACGGCACAACAAGAATTTCCACACTTGCAGGAGGAGGTAACGTTCAGGCAAATGCCAATGGTGACCTTGTCATCTCTAACGATGTGATCAGTGGCGATTCAGATTATATCTGGAATCAAAGTGCTGCAGACCAACCGGCCAGTTTCAGAGTGAACGGAACCGGGGTGGTGGGCCCGAATTCGGGAGGTATTGGCTCATCCCGTTTCAAAGTTGCCAATAGTGCCACGGATTTTGCCGATTTCCGCTTTTCAGGATCCGGAATGGGTCAACTTGAATTTGTGGGCTGGGCAAATGGGTGGAACATCAACTCAAAGACCAATGGAGAAAACCTCTATCTCAACCGAGATGCCGGTTCCAGCAGCAATTTGTATTTGGGGCGTGGCGGTTATGAGTCCACTGTAGAGGGTGCTACAGGGAATGTGGGTATCGGAAACACTTCACCTTCTCAACGATTGGATGTGTCCGGACATATCCGGGTGAGAAAGACAGGCAACATCAGTGCTATCTACTTTGACCCACAAGCAAACGATGCTGGAGAGATAATTCACTATGAGAGCAACAATAACGGACAACTCTGGTTCAGTTCATCTGACGATTGGGACGCGGCCGCAACAAATGACTTTATCATTTTCGGAGAGCAGGCAAGCAACACGCAACGGCATTGGTTCCGTGCAGACGGTTACGCGTATCACCAAAACCGTTTAGGGGTGGGCATCAATGCGCCTGTCAGCATGCTGCATGTGCAGGGCGGGGCGCCAAGCGGCCTTGGCTCGCTTCCTTCCAATACAGTTGTCACCGTTGATAACGGAAGCTCGGACAACTACATGACTTTCCGCAACTCCGCAGATAATGGAACATACGCGGGACTGCAGTTTCTTGACAACAATGTGGGAGGATACATTGTTTTCCGTAACTGGACGGGAGCAGCAAGTAACGGAGGTGATGGAATGATCTATGGTGCGTACCAGGATCATATCTTTCAGAACGGAACCTCGGCCTCGGTAAACGGACGGCCAGAAACGATGCGTATTCTTCAAAACGGAAATGTTGGAATAGGCACTTCCACGCCCGCAGAAAAACTGCATGTGAACGGAAGTTTGCGTGTGGAGGACGGAGAGGTTAATTCGGGGACAGACCACCTGAGCTTGATGCAAGGTGTTCGTTCTGATGACAACAGTTATGAGTGGATCGGGTTCTATTCCGGCAGCACCCGGCAAGGAATTATTCTCTACGATGGTGCTTGGACAGGTGCCAACAACATTCCGAACGAGTTCAGCATTACGGCAGAGAACTCTAACATACTGACCCTCAATACCAATGGTAATCATATTGCTTTGATGCCGGATGGTGGTGGTAATGTGGGCGTTGCCACCACAAGTCCCGGATATAAATTTGATGTGAATGGAAATGCACGTGTGGTAGGAGGTCTCTATACACAGGGAACGGCCTCCACCCTCTACGGAACGAATGCCAGCATTTATGCAAACAATGGTAATGCTTACGGAGGTGGTGTAATGGTATCAGATGATGGTGGTTTCTTCGATTACAATAATGGTCCCGTTACCTTTAATGGAAGTACTGGACTTGTAATCGCAGGCAATAACGGAGCTTCCAGCAGCAATGCCTATCTGAGGGTAAATGGCCTCGCAGGTTCGGGAAATCGACCCGTTTATGCGGATGGCAACGGTACACTAACCGTCAGTAATACCAACAACAGTTGGACCATGAGTGCCAACTTCTCTCATAGTGCGGATGACTGGTGTACCGGATGCTACAACACGGGGACAATGGGTGGAGATTATGATGATTTTACACAGAGCAACGTGAGCATGGGCTTTGGAATTGATATAGATGGAACAAACTATTCAACCGTTTCCATGTGCACCAACGGCTGGATCGCATTCGGGAATACGGGGTCAACCAGCCTTGGCAATACATCTTTGCCTACTTCCATTTACAACGGTCCGATGATATTCCCATACTGGGATGACCTACGCGACTACGGAAGTGGTGAATGGGTGCGTTGGGGAACGGTAGGTACTTCTCCTAACCGAGTATTCCTGATCGACTACAGCATGCGTCAATATGGAACGTCAGAACGGGTCAATTTTCAAGTTCAGATACATGAAACCTCTGGTCTGATAAACGTGAAATATCGCGATCCAATGTCTCCATCCATGAACGGACAGAGTGCGACCATCGGTTTTCAGACATCGAGCAGCAAAGCTTATCCTATCGTTTATAACGGTAAGGTTCTCGATGACAACCGTGATGATGCCGAGGGATGGTCGGTCTGCCCCGTACGTTAATTATTCGATTTGGTCGGCACGAAGAAAGTTCTCATTGCGCTGTGTGCGACACTTCTGGTCACGGGAGTGCAGGCACAGCCGACTCCTTTCGAGCCTGACAGGTCTTTTTATGGCGCTCTTCAGCAGGTATATCCCGATTTTCATTTTACCGAAGATTCGGCTGCCTTGGATGGAATGCTGTTCAAGTACTATTCGGAGGCAAGCTATCTGGCCAAGGTTGCAGATAGTTTAAGGCTGTTTCAGGATGATTCTTCCTTAAAGGAGCTTGAATTGATATTGGACCTGACGCGGAAGAAGTTTCTTGCTCAGAGGATGAAGGACAGAGCGATAGAATCCGTAAAGATCACAGATGCGGAAGCGGAAGAATATTACAAGGATCATGCAGAGCAGTTCGCCAAGCCAGGAAGGATTTCCTACATGATAGCTTATGCCACCACGGATTCTAAAGAAGTGCAGCAGCTTGTGGAAGCCGAGTTGAAGAAATACCTGAACGTCCCCAAAGTCACATCAGAAAACCTGAAGAAAGTGGAAACAGAGACCTTTGTAGTTACGGCAGATGAGGATATGCCGCTTGCTCCAGGAGAACGGTTTTACGATTTTTTGGCCAACGCCAAGACCAACCAAGTAATAGGCCCATTTAAATACATAGACCGTTACCTGTACTTTCTACCGAAAGAGATCATTCCAGAAGCAAGGCTTCCATTTCAAGAGGTTAAGGACAGGTGCGTTCAGGAACTCCAGGCTCAAAAAGCAATGTCCATACAGGCTGTTCAAGATTCCTTGGCGCGCTCATGGTTTCCTATAAACGCGGTAATTCAAGAATGAGCCATTCAGGCTGCTTCTGATGGCTGAACTTGCTTTTCAGGTTCAACTTATCGGTTGGGAACCTCTATTTCTTCCAAAAATTCAAGATTCTCTTCATCTTCTTTCTCTTGCTCAATAGCCAGTTTCGGGAACTTGATCACATCGCGGGCTACAAATCCTCCAGGATATTGGTAGGCCAGCTCACGTTGAAGATGAATGGCTTCCAACTCAGTGCGGAAATCACCTACACGTACTTTGAAATTCGGAACCTGATATATAAGGTATGCCGGAACATCGGGATGATGCGACATGAACTCAGCTCTGATCTCATTTGCTTCTTCCCGTGCTGTTGTTCCAGAACCTGAAAAGAGCTGTACACGATAGCCATCCAGCCCGTCTTTGACCTTGTTTGCACGTATGTGCCGCATCACCAACGAATCAAGCCTCGGGTCACGTTGAATGCTCAAAGTGGAATCAACCAGTTCGTTGTAACGCTGTTGTGCAGAAACGTCAAAGACCAACACGCCCGTAACGCAGACTAAAGCTATGGGAAACAGCAGCTTAACCATGGGGTGCAAGTAAGGAAAATTTTAGGTCTCAACGAGTTGATACGTCAACATCACAGCTCTATTATTTAGAACGGTTCTAAATTGAGACATTTTAACAAATTTTCATACCACCAATAGTTCCGTTGCTATTTTTGCAGCAGCCGAAAAACGGCCTCAAAAGGGCTTAAAAAGTCAATAAAATCAAGGCTTTGGTAAACGACAGAATATTAAAGGGAAGTAGCTCAATGAGATTCGCTTCAATTCTATTTTCTACACTCATCCTACTTTCAGGTTTTGGTGCTTCTGCACAGGATGGGGAAAAGCTATTCAAACAGAACTGTGCCACTTGCCACTCTCCGACAGACAAGACCATTGTAGGTCCAGGTCTCAAGGGAGTTACAGACCGCGTTCCTTCCAAGGAGTGGATCGTGAAGTGGGTGAAGAGTCCTGCTGCGCTGATTGCCAGCGGTGACGCCTACGCCAATCAGGTAAAAGATTTCTCACCGACCATGATGACCGATTTCGGCTTTTTGAGCGATGGTGAGATTCTTTCTATTGTAGATTACATTCAGAATTACCAGCCGCCAGTAGCTGAAGGTCCGACAGGCCCGACTGGTCCACAGCCTCCGGGTGTTTCTGCTGGTCTTGATGAAAACGTCCTTCGTAACGTGCTGATCGCGATTGCGGCCTTGTTGGTGGTGCTCATCATGATCTTGAGCAGCGTACGCAGGTCGCTGACAAAATTGGTTGATGCTAAAACGGGAGAAACAACAATCGAACGCGGAACGTTGGGTTCTGTTGGACATTGGTTGAACACACACCGTGGCTGGACAGGGGTCTTCATTCTCGTTTGTACGCTTGCTTTCCTTCGTTGGGGTGTTGGTTACTTGATGGATAATGTGGGCGTTTACCAAGGATACAAGCCTGAACAGCCGATTGCTTTCTCACACAAGATCCATGCTGGACAGAACGGCATCAACTGTGTTTACTGTCACACAAGTGCGGAGAAAGGTAAGACCGCTGGAGTTCCGTCATTGAATGTGTGTATGAACTGTCACACTTATGTGGATCAAGGGCCAAGTGGTAAGACGGAGATCGCTAAGATCTACAAGGCACTTGATTACGATTACGACACCAAGACCTATGGAGATAATCCGACACCTGTCAAATGGGTGCGTGTTCACAATCTTCCCGATCTGGCTTATTTCAATCACTCACAGCACGTGGTGGTAGGTAAGATCGAGTGTCAGAAATGCCATGGTCCTATAGATCAAGAAATGGATGTGGCCGAGCAGTTTGCTCCATTGACCATGGGCTGGTGTATCAACTGTCACCGCGAAACGCAGGTACAGGTAGCGAATAACGAGTACTATGAAGACCTTCATGAAAGAACGCCAGAGTGGCAAGATGGCGATCCGATCACGGTGAAACGTATTGGAGGGTTGGAGTGTGCCAAGTGTCATTATTAAGAGAAACGAACAAAGATTTTTGGAAAAGCCTCAAACATGAGCAAGACCAAAAGATACTGGAAAGGGCTGGACGAACTGCACAACACACCTGAGCATCAGGCGCTTGTTGAGAATGAGTTCGCACCCGAAGCATCTGCAGAACATTTACTTGAAAGCGAGCACCTCGAAGAGGGAAAGACCAAGCGTAGGGATTTCCTGAAATACTTGGGCTTTAGCGTTGGAGCCGCCACCATGGCTGCGTGTGAGACGCCTGTTATCAAGACCATCCCTTATTTGAACAAGCCTGAGGAAGTTACTCCAGGTGTTCCAAGCTATTACGCGTCAACTTATTTTGACGGGACAGATTTCTCCAACATTTTGGTGAAGACAAGAGAAGGTCGACCTATCAAAATTGTTGGAAACAAGAATGCAGCTCTAACTGGCGGTGCGCTGAACACGCGGATCAACTCTTCAGTATTGTCATTATATGACTCGGCAAGAGCAGCTGGTCCGATGAAAGGTGGAGAGGCTACCGATTGGGCAACGCTTGATGCTGATGTCATTGCTGGATTGAAGAAGGCAGCGGAGGCTGGAAGCCAGATTGTTGTACTTACAGAGACCATCATCAGTCCATCAACCAAGAAAGCGGTTGCGGAACTGGTAGCTGCGTATGGAGAGAATGTGAAGCATGTGACCTACGATGCGATTTCTGCATCAGGTATGTTGGAGGCCAATCAAGCGAGCTTTGGTGTGAAAGCACTTCCTGCTTACGATTTTGCCAAGGCCGAGGTGGTAGTGAGTATCGGTGCCGATTTCATGGCCGCATTCCCGAACGGTGCTGCCAACGCGGCTGGATATGGCAAGATGCGCGATCCGAAAGGAGGTAAGATGTCTCGCCACTTCCAGTTCGAGACAAACATGTCGCTTTCTGGTAGTAACGCGGATGTTCGCGTGGCCATTAAGCCATCTGAAACTGCCGCAGCTGTCATCAGCCTGTATAATAAAGTTGCTGAAGCAACTGGTGGAAACACCATCAGCGGTGGCAATTCAGAATATGATGCTGAACTTTCGAAGGCCGCACAAGAACTTGTAGCTGCTAAAGGAAAGAGCATCGTTGTTTGTGGTGCCAATGACGCGGGTGTTCAGACCATCGTCAACGCCATCAACAATCTTCTTGGAAACTACGGAACAACCTTGGATATGGCGAACCCTCTGTATGTGAAAGCAGGAGTTGATGCCGAAATGGATGCCTTGGTTGCCGATATGAATGCAGGTAAGGTTGGAGCATTGCTTATTCACGGAGTGAATCCAAGCTACTCTTACTACAAGGCCGATGCATTCAATTCTGGTCTTGGTAAGGTTGGCCTTACGGTTTCATTTGCTGATAGAGTTGATGAAACCGCTGCTGGTGCAAAATATCTGGCTCCAGACAATAACTATTTGGAAAGTTGGAACGATGCAGAGGCCCGCAAAGGTTACTACAGCTTGACCCAGCCAACCATCAGTCCATTGTTCAAAACACGCCAATGGCAAGAGTCATTGTTGGTTTGGGCTGGAAAAGAAACTGATTTCTATTCCTACATCAAGGAAAACTGGAAAGCGTTACACGGTTCAAGCAGCAATGCAGAACTGTTGTTCAGCGATTTCTTCAATATAGCGTTGTTCAACGGTGTATATGATAGTGGCGTAGTTGGCGAAGCTCCTGCGTTTGCTGGAGATGTTGCTGCTGCCGCAGGATCGATCAAGAAAGTTCCTGCTGGTGAAATGGAATTGGAACTTTACGTGAAGGCTGGTTTGGGCGATGGCTCACAGGCAAACAACCCATGGTTGCAAGAGCTTCCAGATCCGATCTCACGCGTTACTTGGGACAACTACATTACCATGTCTCCAAAGCAAATGGAGGAAATGGGATTGAGCAGATTGGAGCGTGGTGACTACATGGCCGATCTTGCGAAGGTTTCGGTAAATGGTGTTGAAGTTGTTGCGCCTGTTTATCCATCACCAGGTCAGAAGTACGGAACTATTGGCCTTGCAGTGGGTTACGGAAGAACAGCCGCAGGAAAATGTGGAGATGGAGTTGGTGTGAATGCCTTCCCATTGGCAGCAGGCGGTTCGTTCTCAGTTGGAACAGTAACTGTTTCTGGAACTGGTGAGAAGTATGAAATTGCTCAGCTTCAGTCACAGCATACGCTGATGGGACGCGATTCCATCGTGAAGGAGACAACACTCGCAGAATACAAGCACAATCCAAAAGCTGGAAACCCAGAAGAGTTGCTTTACGTGAGCAGTGCTGGAAGTAGCGATCATGGCGGTGGTCATGGTGAAGCACACGGTGGCGAACACGGAGAAGAAGCAGCTCATGGAGAACATGGCGAAGAAGCACATACTGATGCTCATGCAGGTGCCTACCTTCCACCAGACCAAGTTAACCTTTGGGATGATCAGCCGATAAATAGTGGTCACCGTTGGGGTATGGCCATCGACCTTAACAAGTGTATCGGTTGCGGTGCGTGCGTTACGGGTTGTACTTCAGAAAATAACGTTCCTGTTGTCGGTAAGACCGAGGTTAGAAGAGGCCGTGATATGCATTGGTTGCGCATTGACCGCTACTACACTTCGGACATGACCGAGGAGAAAGCGGAAGAAGAAGGAATCGGTGCAATTGAGAAATTCAGCCTGATGGAACATGCGGCCGAAGCGCCACAGGTGGCCTATCAGCCTGTGATGTGTCAGCATTGTAATCATGCTCCTTGCGAAACGGTTTGTCCTGTAGCAGCTACAACACACAGTTTTGAAGGGTTGAACATGATGACCTACAACCGTTGCATTGGTACGCGTTACTGCGCGAACAACTGTCCTTACAAGGTCAGAAGATTCAACTGGTTCCAGTATCATCAAGGAAGCGAGGATTTCAGCAAGAACCCAGCGAACGATGACCTTGGTCGTATGGTGCTTAACCCAGATGTGGTTGTCCGCGACCGTGGAGTTATGGAGAAGTGTAGCTTCTGTGTGCAAGGCATTCAGGCAGCGAAGCTCAGAGCCAAGAAAGAAAGCCGTAAAGTGGATGATACTGAGGTGCAGAGTGCATGTGCTGAGGCTTGTCCTACCAACGCCATTGTATTCGGTGATTTGAACGACAAGGCAAGTTGGGTGGCTGGTAAGGCAAAAGATGAAAGAAGTTACCACCTGTTGGAGTCAGTAGGCGTTCAACCGAATGTTTACTACATGACCAAGGTGAGAAACGTAGAAGTAAACGAAGCTTAATTAAGACCAAAGCGAGATAAATGGCGAGTCAAGAAGCTTGGATCAGGGAACCACTTATTTTAGGTGAGAAGACCTATCACGACATCTCCAATGATATTGCGAAGCCCGTAGAAGGCAGAGCCAATAAACAATGGTGGATTGTTTTCACGATTGCTCTGATCACGATGCTCTGGGGAGTTGGTTGTATCATGTACACCATCGGAGTTGGTATCGGAACCTGGGGATTGAACAAAACAGTAGGTTGGGCGTGGGACATCACCAACTTTGTATGGTGGGTAGGTATCGGTCACGCAGGAACGTTGATCTCTGCGGTACTTCTTCTGTTCCGCCAGAAGTGGAGAATGGCCATCAACCGTTCGGCAGAGGCGATGACGATCTTTGCGGTTATCTGTGCGGCCCTGTTCCCTGGAATTCACATGGGGCGTATTTGGATGGCCTACTGGGTACTTCCGTTGCCAAACCAGTTCGGTTCGCTGTGGATCAACTTCAACTCACCACTTCTTTGGGACGTATTTGCGATCTCGACTTACTTCAGCGTATCGCTGGTGTTCTGGTACATCGGTCTTATCCCTGATTTTGCGACCATCCGTGACCGTATGGCTCGTGCATCACGTCCAATTTACCATACAATCTACGCCATCATGTCTTTCGGATGGAGCGGTAACGCACGTGCTTGGCACCGTTTCGAAGAGATTTCGCTTGTACTTGCAGGTCTGGCAACGCCACTTGTACTTTCTGTACATACCATTGTATCGATGGACTTCGCCACTTCGGTGATCCCAGGATGGCACACGACCATCTTCCCGCCATACTTCGTTGCGGGTGCGATCTTCTCAGGTTTCGCGATGGTGCAAACACTACTTCTCGTTATGAGAAAAGTGGTGAACTTGGAAGAGTACATCACAGTGAATCACGTGGAATTGATGAATAAGATCATCATGCTTACGGGTTCTATTGTGGGTGTGGCCTACATTACAGAGTTGTTCATGTCTTGGTATTCAGGAGTTGAATATGAGCAGTATGCTTTCATCAATCGTGCAACAGGACCTTACTGGTGGGCGTACGCTTCTATGATGAGCTGTAACGTGATCAGCCCTCAGGTGTTCTGGTTCAAAGGATTGAGAAGAAATATCTGGTTCTCATTCATCCTCTCCATCTTCGTGAACATTGGTATGTGGTTCGAGCGATTTGTGATCATCGTGACCTCATTGCACAGAGATTACCTTCCATCGAGCTGGAGCATGTTCTACCCAAGTTGGGTTGACATCGGCATCTTCATTGGAACGCTTGGAATCTTCTTCACACTCTTCCTTCTGTACGCTCGTACATTCCCAGCGCTACCGATCGCAGAGGTGAAATCCATCTTGAAATCATCAGGAGCTCAATACAAGAAATAATCGGACTGATAAATGAGTACGAAAGAAATACACGGTCTGTTTGGGGATGAGGAAGTGCTGAAAAAATCAGCCAAAGCCTTGGTGGCCAAAGGTGTCCACGTAAAGGATGTGTTCTCTCCATTCCCGATTCATGGCATCGACCCAATTATCGGTGTTCCACCAACACGTTTGCACATCGCAGGTTTCATCTACGGACTTTGCGGTATGTCGCTTGCGATGTTCATGGTCTGGTTCACCATCATTATGGATTGGCCAATGGATATTGGTGGTAAACCGAACTTTTCGTTGCTGGTCAACCTTCCATCGTTCGTTCCATTGATCTTTGAAATGACCGTATTCTGCGCAGCTCACGGTATGGCTGTAACCTACATGATCAGAAACACGATCTATCCTGGTAAGAAGAACTGGAACCCGGATCTGAGAACCACGGATGACAAATTCCTGATTCAGATCGATCTTGACGAGAACAGCATCAGTTTGGATGAGATTGAGAGCATTTTGAAAGAAACTGGAGCAGAGGAAATAACAAAAAAATGAACAAGGCATTGAAATACAATATCTCGCTGGTTGGCGGTGCATTGATCTGCCTCTCCATGGTAATGACCTCTTGCACCAAAGACCCAAATAGTCCTGGAGTAGAGTATATGCCAGACATGTACCGTTCTCCGTCTTACGAAACGTACAGTGACAACCCCGTGCTTCCAGACAGCATGACGGCTCAGAAGCCAGTTGCTGGAACAATCACGAGAGGCGAGTGGCCTTACACGGCAAGCCTTATCAATGCACTTCCTTATCCTTATCCGAACACATTGGAAGGTTATGATGCAGCTGGCGCAGAACTTAAAAGTCCATTTCCGCCTTCGGCTGAAACAGCGGCTCAGGGAAAAGTGATCTTTGAAAAGATGTGCATCCATTGCCATGGTAAGGAAGGACAAGGAGACGGAACGTTGATCGCTACGGGAAAATTCCCACCACCTCCTGCATACAATGGTGGAGCGTTGAAGAATCTTCCTGAAGGAAAGATGTTCCATACCATCACCTACGGAAAAGGGCTTATGGGATCGCATGCATCTCAGTTGACGAAAGAAGATCGTTGGAAAGTGATTCAATACGTCCAAGAGCTTCAGAAGAAATAGAATTAGAGAAACAGTAGCCAGAATGGATTATACATTCAAATCAAGCACTAAACGATTGACACTTGGCCTCGTAGGTCTCGGTGTTCTTGCAATAGTGTACGCGGTTCTTACGCACGTTCCTGGGCAGCGTATCTGGGCCAATTTGTTGGTCAATTCCTACTTCTTTGTTGGATTGGGCCTTATGGGAACGCTGTGGATGGCCATCCAATATGCATCGGAAGCTGGTTGGTCTTCTGGGTTCAAGCGTGTTCCAGAGGCGGTTTCGCAGTTTCTTTTTGTGGGAGGCCCGATTCTTCTGTTGACATTGATCGCAGGTAGCCACCACATTGGTCTGCATCATATTTACCATTGGATGGATCCAGAGATCACCAATCCTGAAAGTGCTCATTACGATGAGATCATTGCTGGAAAATCTGCTTACCTCAACGAAGGGTTCTTCTACATCCGTTCCATCCTTTACCTACTGATCTGGTGTTCATTCACGTGGTTCTTCCGCAAGCAGTCGCTCAAAGAAGACCTGGAAGGAGGTGTGACAATTCTTAAGAAAAGCTACGGGTATGCGGCTGCATTCCTTGTATTCTATGGAGTAACTTCATCTACTGCATCTTGGGATTGGATGATGTCGATCGATACGCATTGGTTCAGTACACTCTTCGGATGGTACAACTTCGCAACCATGTTTGTGACTGGTATTACCATGTTTGCGCTGATCGTGATCTCTTTGAAGCGTAACGGTTACCTGCCAGACATCAACCAAGAACACCTTCAGGATCTTGGCAAGTTCATGTTCGGAGCCAGCGTTTTCTGGGGTTATCTGTGGTTCTCACAGTTCATGCTCATCTGGTATGCAGATATTCCTGAGGAGGTAACCTATTTCCAAGACCGTTGGAAGAACTATAAAGTTATTTGGGGCGCACTTCCTATCCTGAACCTTGCATTGCCAATGCTTCTGTTGATGGACAAGGATGCTAAGAGAAGCTACAACATGATGACCATCACAGGCGTGATCATCGTAGTAGGCCATTGGTTGGATGTGTTCCAAATGGTCATGCCAGGTTCGGTGAAGGCCGATTGGGGTATCGGTATTTTGGAGATCGGCATGTTCCTCGGTTTCTTGGGACTGTTCCTGTTCGTGGTTCACAGATCCTTGGCCAAAGCGCCATTGGTTGCGAAAAACCACCCATACCTCGAAGAGGCAAAACACCATCATGTCTGATCTGGCACTAAGAATTCGGTAAAAGAGAACTGAGAAATGATCAATCTGCTTATTGCAATAGTTATAATCCTTGCCGTTCTGGTTCTGGCAAAGGTTGCCCGTGTGTTTGAGCTGAGTACCGAACTCAAGGGAGAGAATCCTGCGGAGATTACGGCCGATGATAATAGGACGCAATCCATCATGTTCATGCTGATGGGGCTGTTCTATCTTGGATTTGTGGTCTATGCGTTCTTAGCATGGGGAAAGCACCTGCTTCCGCCTTCTGCATCTGAGCATGGCGCTGATATTGACCACCTGATGGGAATCAGCCTTTGGGTCATCACACCCATGTTCTTCATCACACATTTGGTGCTTATTTTCTTCGCTTTCAAGTACTATTACAGAAAATCAAGAACAGCCACCTTCTTTGCGCACAGCAACAAGTTGGAGATGATATGGACGGTAGTTCCAACCATGGTGCTTACCACGTTAATCATCTACGGACTCAGCGTTTGGAATGAGGTGACCGGACCAGCCCCAGATGATTCTGTAGAAATTGAACTCTACGCAAAGCAGTTCGATTGGACAGCTCGCTATGCGGGTGCGGATGGTGTTCTTGGTAAATCGGGTTATCGCCTGATCACCAGCGAGAATCCATTGGGTGTAAGTTTGGAGGATGCAGCTTCGAATGATGACAAGATCGTTCGCGGTGAGATTCACCTTCCAGTTGGAAAGCCCGTTTCGTTCAAATTCCATTCCCGTGATGTGATTCATAGTGCTTACATGCCACACTTCCGTGTTCAGATGAACTGCGTGCCTGGTATGACCACACAGTTTCACATGGTTCCAAAGACGACCACGGCCGAAATGAAGAAGCAGACGAACAATCCTGATTTTGAGTATCTGTTGCTTTGCAATAAGATCTGTGGAGGGGCGCACTACAACATGCAGATGAACATCATTGTAGAGTCTCAGGAGGATTACGATGCTTGGTTGGCCGAGAAGAAGACCGTTGCCGAAAGCTTAGGGAAGTCTGAAGCTCCTGCTGTGGAGGTAACAGAAGCGGTAGAACACGAAAGTGCCGAAGAACCGACCGAAGAGGCGGAAGAAGGTGCGATGGAAGAAACAGAAGAACCAGCTCATAGCTGATCATAGATTTTAAAGATTAGAGATGTCAGATCACGCAGAACACGCAGAGCACGCACATCACCATCATCATGGTAAGCCTGATTTTTGGACACACTATGTGTTCAGTCAGGATCATAAGATGATCTCGAAGCAGTTTTTGATCACTGCGATCATCATGGGGTTTGTCGGTATGGGCCTTTCCATGCTGTTCCGTCTTCAGTTGGGATGGCCAGGAGAGAGCTTCGGCATTTTGGAAACCGTTCTTGGCAAATGGGCCAAAGATGGTATTCTCGATCCGAACATGTATTTGGCAATGGTCACCATCCATGGAACCATCATTGTATTCATGGTACTGACAGGTGGTCTTACAGGTACGTTCGCCAACCTGCTTATTCCATTGCAGGTGGGAGCCCGAGATATGGCTTCGGGTTTCTTGAATATGTTGTCGTACTGGTTCTTCTTTGCATCATCTGCCGTAATGGTAGCTTCTCTGTTCATCGAGACAGGGCCAGCAGCCGCAGGTTGGACGGTTTACCCACCATTGAGTGCACTTCCGCAGGCCATTCCTGGTTCTGGATTGGGTATGAGCATGTGGTTGGTGAGTATCGCCCTGTTCATCGTTTCATCGCTGCTGGGTGGTATCAATTACATCGTTACCATTGTTAACCTGCGTACAAAAGGAATGTCGATGGACCGCATGCCATTGACCATGTGGGCCATCCTGATCACCGCGATCCTTGGTCTGCTTTCATTCCCAGTACTTCTTTCTGCTGCATTACTGTTGATCTTCGATAGAAGCTTCGGAACAAGTTTCTACCTGTCAGACATTTTCATTGGTGGACAGGCGTTGGAGCACACAGGTGGTAGCCCTATTCTGTATGAGCACCTTTTCTGGTTCCTTGGTCACCCAGAGGTTTACATCATCCTGTTGCCTGCTTTGGGTATTACCTCAGAGATCATCTCTACCATGAGCCGCAAGCCGATCTTCGGTTACAAGGCGATGGTACTATCGATGTTGGCAATTGCATTCCTTTCGTTCATCGTTTGGGGTCACCACATGTTCGTAACAGGTATGAATCCATTCCTTGGTTCTGTGTTCACGTTCACAACGCTTTTGGTGGCAATTCCATCTGCGGTGAAGGTGTTCAACTACCTCACTACGCTTTGGAAAGGGAATATCGTTTACTCACCAGCAATGATGTTCGCCATCGGTATGGTTTCAACGTTCATCACAGGAGGTCTTACAGGTATTATCCTTGGTGACTCTGCATTGGACATCAACGTTCACGATACTTACTTCGTTGTTGCTCACTTCCACATTGTAATGGGTGCTTCGGCCATCTTCGGAATGTTCGCTGGTGTTTACCATTGGTTCCCTAAGATGTATGGTAAGATGATGAACAAGAAGATGGGTTATGCGCACTTCTGGCTCACCGTAACTTCGGTTTACGGAGTATTCTTCCCAATGCACTTCATCGGTCTTTCTGGTGTACCAAGAAGATACTACACCAACGAGGCGTTCCCATTGTTCGATGCGTTGCAGGATATTAACGTGAGCATCAGCCTGTTCGCCTTCTTGGGAGGTTTGGCACAATGCATCTTCTTCGTTAACTTCTTCTACAGCATTTTCCGTGGAACGAAGGCCAAGAAGAATCCATGGCATTCAAATGCATTGGAGTGGACAACAGAGATCAATCCTGGTCACGGAAACTGGGAAGGTCCGATTCCTACCGTGCATCGTTGGGCCTACGATTACAGTAAGCCAGGTGCTGCTGAAGATTACATTCCTCAGACCACACCGATACAGGCAGGAGAGGAGGAAATCCATTGATCTTACAATATTTGTACAGGAAATGTCCTTAATTACTTAAGGACATTTTTTTTGCCGTGAAGAATCGATTGCAGAAACAAGCAGGTATTGTCATTTCGACCGTTGTGGAGAAATCTAAGATGTCTCGGCTCCGCTTCGCTTCGCTCGACATGACAACGGTTCGCGCCTTGGTGATAACGTTTGTGGTAACGCTTCTTTCTATAGGGCATTCACTGGCGCAGCCACGCGAAAACATCAAGGTCAAATTCATGGCCAAGGTGGAGACCCGCAACTCATTCGTTCAAACGCATTACGCCTCTTTTATTGGGGTGAGAGCAGGTTTCGAGTTCAAGTTTCCTATCCGATGTGGTATCGGTTATTACTGGATGTTCACCAAGTTCGATTCGCAGCTATACAAACCTTCCGATTACGGACAGACCGACCTGAAGGCGCAACCGAGAATGCAGTACGCTATCGGTTACATCGATTACAGTTTTTACGAAGAAGACGATTGGACGCTTTCGGTTCCCGTCCAGATAGGCATTGGCGAAACATATTACCGTAGCGAGAACAACCATCATTTTGCCAATGGCCTCATTGTACCCATGGAAGCAGGTGTGGCGGTGGATTACCTGTTCTCGCGATGGGCAGGTTTTGGGGTAGGTTTGGGCTACCGCGTCATGCTGAAAGGAAACCCCAAGGTCAAGGAGAATTTCAATTCACCGTACTACCAGATACGTTTCAACATTCTCTTCTCCGAGATTTTTAGAGGGTTGAAGAAAAAGAAGTAGGTCAACGGTCGATGGTCGGCCGTCCACGGTATGTGGTCTATGGACTGTTGTCTGTGGAAAATCGACTCTTTCTAATCATAATTCAAGCTGGAACTCAACCAACGTTCAGCTTCTTTGACCTCCATTCCTTTACGCGAAGCATAATCCTCCACCTGATCTTTCTCAATCTTACCAAGTCCGAAATACTTGCTTTCAGGATGCCCGAAATACCAACCGCTGACAGATGCTGCTGGCATCATGGCCAAACTCTCGGTGAGGCTTACGCCTGTGATCTCTGTGGCATTGAGTAAACGGAACAGTTCAGGTTTTTCGGTATGGTCGGGACAGGCCGGGTAGCCTGGCGCTGGGCGAATTCCTCGGTACTTCTCGCGGATCAATTCTTCATTTGAAAGCGATTCTTCAGGCTCGTAACCCCAAACGTCTTTCCGTACAATTTCGTGTAGTTTTTCAGCAAATGCTTCGGCCAATCGGTCGGCCAAGGCTTTTAGCATGATGCTGCTATAGTCATCATGGTCGGCAGCGAATTCCTCCAACTTCTTCTCAATTCCCAGACCAGCGGTAACTGTAAATCCTCCCATGTAATCTTGAAGGCCAGTTTCTTTTGGCGCTATAAAATCAGCTAAAGCGAGATTTGCAACACCTGCTGCTTTTTTGGACTGCTGACGCAATGAATGAACGGTTGAAAGTACTTCAGATCGACTTTCATCCGTGTACAACTCCAAATCATCTCCAACCGCATTTGCAGGCCAAAGACCGACCACACCACTTGCTGTGATCCACTTCTCCGAAACGATTTTCTGAAGCATCGATTGAGCATCAGCAAAAAGTTTTGTTGCTTCGGTTCCGACCACTTCATCCTCCAATATCTTCGGATAACGGCCAGCCAGTTCCCACGTTTGGAAGAAGGGTGTCCAGTCGATGTAATCCACCAATTCGTTCAGCGGGAATTCCTTGAATTCGGTGATGCCGAGTTTCTTCGGTCTGGCAAGGTCTTCGGGCTTCCAGTCGATTTCGAACTTATTGGCACGTGCTTCTTCCAACGAAATGAACTCCTTCTGTCCTCGTTTCTTAGCGTGCATCTCACGCAGTTGGTCATACTCTGCTTGAATGTTCTCCACAAAACCCTGTTTCTTCTGACCAAGTAGGCTTTCCACAACCGTTACCGAACGTGAAGCGTCCAATACGTGTACCGTCTGCCCTTTCTTGTACTGCGGGTCAATCTTCACGGCCGTGTGAACGCGCGAAGTGGTGGCACCTCCGATCAGCAACGGAATATCGAACCCATCATGCTCCATTTCTTTGGCGAGATGCACCATCTCATCCAATGAAGGTGTGATAAGTCCACTCAATCCGATGACATCCACTTGCTGCTTTTTCGCTTCCGCAAGGATCTTCTCCGCAGGAACCATCACGCCAAGATCGATGACCTCATAATTGTTGCAAGCGAGTACTACGCCAACGATATTCTTACCGATGTCGTGCACATCACCTTTTACCGTTGCCAATAAGATCTTACCAGCCCCCCTTCCCCCCAAAGGGGGAGCTGGTGCTTCGATCAAATGTTTTCGGATTTCCTCAATTACGGCATCTCTTTCGACAAGTACCTGAGAGTTGGAAAAACGAATGATGCGAAATCCCATTTCTTTTAGCCATGCTTCACGGCTTTCATCGGCTTCTTTAATATCAGGAAGTTGGTGAATAAGTCCATCGACTTCAATGATCAAATGTTGTTGGAGACAGACGAAATCAGCGATATACTTTCCGATGATATGTTGCCGCCTGAATTTGTAGCCGTCTAGTTGCTTGTTTCGAAGTGCTTGCCATAAAGCATCTTCAGCTTGCGTTGGCTGGCTGCGATGCTTCTTAACGTAATCCTTGATTTTCTCATAGTAAACAGGATCTGCGGTCATATAACCCGGTTTCTCCGAGCCACTTTCTTCCCCCATCGGGGGATTGAGGGGGCTGTCCCCCCTTTGGGGGGTCGGGGGGGCATCCATGTAAGGAAGTAGGTAGGCGACAGCTTTCTTCATCACCCTCGCGGATTTTACCACCTGCGGCAGGAACATCTTTCCTGCTCCGAAAAGATCTCCGACCACGTTCATGCCGTCCATCAGCGGACCTTCAATGACGTGTAGCGGCCGTTCTGCTTTCAGACGGGCTTCCTCCACATCTTCCTCCACAAAGTCGGCAATACCTTTGACCAAGGCGTGTGAAAGGCGTTCTTCCACGGGCGCTTGTCGCCAAGTGAGGTCTTCCTTTTTCTCCTTGGCTTTTCCTACAACTGTTTCGGCAAATGAAAGCAGGCGTTCGGTTGCATCTGGCCTGCGGTTCAGGAGTACATCTTCCACATGCTCCAAAAGATCTTTCGGAATCTCATCATACACCTCCAGCATGGTAGGGTTGACGATTCCCATGTCCATGCCGTTTTTGATACCATGATAGAGGAACGCGGAATGCATCGCTTCACGCACAGGGTTGTTCCCTCGGAATGAGAACGAGACGTTGCTCACCCCACCGCTCACCTTGGCTCCTGGCAAGTTCTCTTTTATCCATTTGGTGGCGTTGAAGAAGTCGAGCGCGTTATTGTTGTGCTCTTCCATTCCTGTTGCCACAGGGAAGATATTCGGGTCGAAGATGATGTCTTGACGAGCGAAACCGACCTTGTTCACGAGGATGTCGTACGAACGTTTGCAGATCTCGATCCTGCGTTCGTAGCTATCGGCCTGTCCTTGTTCATCAAATGCCATCACAATGACGGCTGCGCCATAGCGCTTAACCTTTTTCGCGTGATCAACGAACTGTTCCTCGCCTTCTTTTAGGCTGATGGAATTGACCACGGATTTTCCCTGCACGCATTGCAGACCAGCTTCGATGATCTGCCATTTGGAGCTATCGATCATGATCGGAATGCGAGCAATGTCGGGTTCGGCAGCCAAGAGGTGAAGGAATTTGACCATGGCCTCTTTGCCATCGATCATTCCTTCATCCATGTTCACATCCAGCACTTGTGCTCCACCTTCTACTTGGTCCCGCGCAACGGCCAATGCCTCATCATACTTTTCTTCCTTAATGAGGCGCAGAAACATGCGCGACCCTGTGACGTTGGTCCGTTCGCCCACATTGATGAAGTTGGAACCTTCGTAGATGAGGAGTGGTTCAAGACCTGATAACTGTAGTGGTGGGATTTTTGTCTTAGAGTCCATGGTCGATAGTCGATTGTCCACAGTCGGGCAGTTATTTTTTTGATTTGATTGAGTTGCGGAGGGCTTGGGTCATTCTTATAATTTCTTCTGCCTCGCTGTAAAGACGCTGAAAGTCATCTTCACTGATTAATCCCCGTTTTTGTCCAACATACAAACAAGACACAACCTCAATTGCCGATCGGATGGCATAGCCGAGAAACTTACCGAATTCTGCATCTGACTGACCAGTTGACCCTTCTGCAATGTTGAGATTTATACTGTCTGCTGCTCGTTTGATCTGTGAAGTAAGAATGTACAATTCATCCTTTGGAAATTTCAATGTCAGTTCATGAATAGAGGCAGTATAATCCAACGATTTCTGCCAAACATTCAGATTTTCGAATTTAAATGCCATTGTTTTTAAAGCGTTCAGATCATGATCGATAGACCACGGAAGGGTTCATAGTTCGGACTTCTGTGGACTATGGTCTATTGACCGTGGACTATACCTCGCAGCCACCTCAGCAATGGCTTTAATATGCGCTGGCGTAGTGCCACAGCAACCACCGATCACATTCACCAAATTCTCTTTCAGGAATTCCTCGATCTGAGCGGCCATCATTTCGGGCGTTTCATCATATTCTCCGAATTCGTTCGGAAGACCTGCATTCGGGTGTGCGCTGACACCGAACGGAGCTTTACTCGCCAGCACTTGCAAGTACGGACGAAGCTGAGCCGCACCAAGCGCGCAGTTCAATCCAACGCTGAACAATGGAATGTGCGAGATGGATATGAGAAAGGCTTCGGTTGTCTGTCCCGAGAGCGTTCTGCCGCTGGCATCTGTGATGGTTCCTGAGACCATGATCGGTAATCTGTAGCCGATCTCTTCAAACAGTTCTTCGATGGCGAAAAGTGCTGCTTTGGCATTGAGTGTGTCGAACACGGTTTCAACCAGAAGAATATCTACACCGCCATCAACCAACGCCTTTGCCTGTTCCTTGTAGGCAATTCGTAGATCATCGAAGCTCACAGCACGGAAACCAGGATCGTTCACATCAGGTGAAAGCGAAGCCGTTCGGTTTGTCGGACCCATGGAACCTGCCACAAATCGCGGTTTGTTCGGCTCTTTGGCCGTGAATTCATCCGCTACTTCGCGTGCGATCTTGGCCGAGTAGTAATTGATGTCGTACACCGCGTCCTCCAAGCCATAATCCGCTTGGGCGATGGTTGTTCCGCTGAATGTGTTCGTCTCGGCAATGTCTGCGCCTGCTTCGAAATACTTGGCATGGATCTCCTTGATGATCTCTGGCCGTGTGATGGAAAGCAGGTCGTTGTTTCCTTTCAACGGTTTTGGTGAATCCTTGAAACGCTCACCACGATAATCCTCTTCTTCCAGTTTGTAGCGCTGGATCATGGTGCCCATCGCGCCATCCAGAACGAGTATCCGTTCTTTTACTGCTTGTTCTAATTGTTTAGTTCTTTTCATTCTTGTTTGAGATTTACCACAGAGTTCACTGAGAGATCACAGAGAACACCAAGTTGGTTCAAATCGTAAATCGTCTATTGCCAATCGTCAATCGTAAATAAAAAGGCCTCCAATGATTGCTCATTGAAGGCCCTGTTTGTCTTTGTCAAAGGTTCTCACTTTCAACTTATCGTTTCCCGCAATTACGAGATAGGATTTGGCACCTTTCTCCGCCTCAGGCGGGGAGGTTGCCAAGACTTCGTAGGGCCTTATCCCTCCGTCTTTCTTGATAAGCAATAAATTAAGAACGTGCCGCGAAGATAGTGCGAACTATTTATTCGGCAACGGGTCAGGCTAAGTATAGTGTCATAGTTAGCGGTTTATTTTTTGTACTTGTCAATTGCTGAAAGAGAAAACTGGATGTAACGGTCAAATTGCTGCCTGCTCAGTTCTTGTCGGCTTTTGCCCTGATTTTGAAACATACAGTCTAAATTGAAAGTGATTTTCAAATGTCGAAGGTCTTCGCTTTGATTCGTCCAATTGATGTCGTCATAATTGGCTTCTTGAAACAAGAACGGAACCAAAGACAATTGCCATTTGGTCAATTCTTCAGGAAACCCATACTTGTCATAAAAGTCATTCATTTGGTCAAAACATCTTAACCTCGCTTGGGCAATTCCACCAGCTTTTCGGTACGCTGTCGCGAGTTGGTTAATCGACTCTTTGAATTCCATTTTGTAATTAAATACAACGGTTCTAAGTGTTCGGGCGGGAGAAAGGATGCAGTCCTATCGGACGAGAAGTAGTTTACTGCGCGAACCAAGTTTTAAATTTATCGATGATGCCCGCCTGACTTTTAGTCTTTATTGGCGTCAGATTTTCTTTTCTATAATAATTGCTTGAACCTGGAAAGTCGCCAAGCTTAATAATCAATCCTTGTCGCTCTAACTGTTCCAGTTCATTTTCAAGCTTTTCCAACGTCCAAAAGCCTTGATATTTTTCAGTTTGAGAATCTGCAAAAGCTCGCAGTCTCCAAGCGTCAAAACCATCTATTCTGCAGTTTGGACCAAAGTCGAAGTCAACTTCTTTGTCCTTGAGTTTAGCAAATAGACCAGCACCATGAAAAGCGTATTGAGTAATGACTTGATTTAATTGTCCAGTTTGAGGGATTGTCTTGTCATGCCAAGCTTTCAACAGATCTTTCCTCCCATACGTGTAATAAAATTGTTCAGCAACAAACTTCACTTCAGCTTGGAAGTCTTCGATGAGGTCGAATATTTGCTTTTGTTGGTTCATTTTCAATTAGTATCAAAAGCCGCCATCAATACCCAAAAACCTCTTCCAGCGAAAGCTCTTTTACGGGCCCAAGCTTTTTAAGGATTGACCTGTCCATCTCGGATTTCTTGCCAATGACGCAGTACACGTAATTTCTGTTGGCAATGTTGGAGTTGAAGTAGTCTCTCATCTCTTCCATGGTCATGGTGCCGAGTTTGGCGTAGATATCCTTGCGGATGTCGTAATCGATGCCGCGGTCCTGCAGGCTGCGGAAGTTCCAGTAGATGCCTGACTTGATGATCCGTTCCGATTCGATCTTCTTCATGGCCGATGTTCTCGACTCCTCGAACATGGTTTCCGTTCCTTCTGGAATGGCGCTCATCAGTTCGGTCATGGCGTTCATGGCCTGTCCGAGTTTGTTGTTCTGCGTGCCGATGTATGCCACCACGTAATGCGACTCATCTGCCTTGCTCGGTGTGCCCACATACGCGTAGGCCGAATAGGCCAAGGCTTTCGATTCCCGTATTTCTTGGAATACCACCGAAGAAAGTCCGCTGCCGAAAAATTCGTTGAACATGCTTTGGTAAGCCGCATGTTCTGGGTTGTATTTCTCGCCTTTCGAAAGCATGTCCAGCTCGGTCTGAACCATGTCGTAATCCACGAAGTAGACCATGCTTTTATCGGTAGGAAGTTCCTCAAACTCCTTCGGATCTTGCACTTGCGCAAGTTGCTCTGGCAGTTGATGGTGGGCCTTCACTTTAGCGAATACATCCTCCAAAGACGATTTGCCATAGTAGAAGATGTTGTGCGGATAGGTGGTAAGGCCGTGGATGATGCTCACCAATTCGTCAGCCGTCACTTCTTCCAATTCTTCCTCGCTCAGTTGGTTATTGAACTTGTTGTCAACGCCATACTTCGCATAGTTGGTCAACCCCGACATGATCTCCCACTTGTTCTTCTTGTTGTCTTCGCGCTGCTTCAACTCGTCCGCGATCAGATTTTCGAGGGCTTCCTCATCTGGCTGCGCATGCTTGATGATGTGTTCCACCAGTTCCTGACCTTGGTCAAAAGATTCTTCCAGGCCGCTGAGATAGAGGTAAACCTTCCATGAGCTGGCCTGTGTGTCGAAGTTCACTCCGAGGTTGTAAAGCTGCTGGCGGAGTTCTTCGTTGGTGTATTTGTCGGTTCCCAGATATTGAAGGTATTTGATGGCCAGTTTCACCTTCGGGTCCAGTTTCAGGTCATCATCCATCTCAATAAAGAAGGTGAAGAGGTCGTTGCTTGCGTTCTGCACGTAATAGAACGGCACATTCTCCATCACGTTCTTTTCGTCAAGCGCAGTTTTGAAATCCACAAATTCAGGCTTCAGGCGGATGGATTCCATGGCCTGCAAACTGTCATAGAAAGGAGATTGAACCTCTCGGTTGATGTCAACAGGAGTGATCTCTGGCTTGTCAACCTTTACCACCAGCGAGTCTTCTCCCGTTTCCTTGTACACCACGCAGTAGTTATTGTTGAAATTCTTGTTGGCCCAATCCATCAGTTGCTGCTTGGTGATCTTCGACATGCGGTCAACGCGCGAAATGTATTCTTCCCACGTGGTTCCCATAATGAACGCATCGCTCAGCAGGTATCCGCGCAGCCAGTTGCCTTCAAACTGACGCAGTTGGTCCACTTTCATGTTTCGGATAACCGCTGGCATCAGGTCATCCGAGAACTCACCTTTTTTGATCTTCTCAACTTCGCCAACCAAAAGGTCTTTCACTTCCTCCAAGCTCTGGCCACCTTTTGGGTTTCCACCAAGAATAAAGGTCGAATAGTCGCGCATCACATTCGAATAGCAGTAGGCGTCCAGCACTTTTTGCTCCTGTAGGAGATTAAGGTCAATGAGTCCGGCCACATCGTTGGACAGCATGGTAGACATGAGGTCGGCCATCAAGGCATCATCGGTGTGATAGCCGCCCAATCGGTAACCCAGAATCGTCCATTCTTCCATCGGGCCGTAAACGGTGGTGTCTCGAACGGCAGTGATCGGATCTTCTGTCGGATGCGTGGGCAGTACAAGATCTTTGCGTTCCCACTTGCCAAAGTATTTTTTCACCAGTTCCAAGGTCTGGTCAGGGTCGATGTCTCCAGCAATGACCACCGCCATGTTGTTCGGCACGTAATACTTATCGAAGTACTCGTGGATCTTCACCATCGATGGATTTTTCAAATGCTCGCCTTTGCCGATGGTGGTCTGCGTACCATATTGGTGCTTTTTGAAAAGCATGGCGTTGAGCGCTTCATAGGTTTTCCCGTAATCGTTGTCCTGGCCACGGTTAAATTCCTCATAAACGGCTTCCAACTCGGTATGAAACAGACGCAGCACCAATTCCGAGAATCGCTCCGACTCCACCATCATCCATTTTTCCAACTCTGTGGATGGAATATCGTTGATGTAAGCCGTGCGCTCGTCCGAAGTGAAGGCATTCGTTCCCTGCGCACCCAAGCTGTTGATCATCTTATCGTATTCGTTCGGGATGGCGAATTTGGCGGCCTGCCCAGAAACAGAATCGATCATGGCGTAAATGGCCTTTTTCTTTTCGGGATCGCTTTCCAAACGGTGCTTTTCGTAGAGTTCAGAGATCTCATCCAGCAAAGGCTTTTCCTTGTCCCAATCCAACGTGGCGAACTTGGAAGTTCCTTTAAAAACCATGTGTTCGAGGTAATGCGCCAGCCCCGTGAATTCAGCTGGGTCGTTGGTGCTGCCTGTGTTCACAGCAATGAAGGTTTGAACGCGCGGCTGATCCTTGTTCACCGACAGATAGACGGTCAGACCATTGTCAAGCACATAATGCTGCGCATTGATCGGGTCTACGAAATCGCTCTTCTTGTCTTTGCCAGTATTGCAGGCAGCCAAGGAAACAGCAAGGATTACAAACAGTTGGATGGATAGCTTTTTCATCTTCGGGTTTTTAGTTGGGGTGTTAAAGCTATCAATAATTCAACATGCCGCACATTCGGCCACACGGAATCACCCGTTTGTCAGCAAACAGGTAACATTGGTATATGTCTTTCGGGTCGGGGCTTAGAAATCGTAGCCGCTGTATTCGGCAGAGAATTCCTCTGGTTTGAAGGTCGGATTGATCTTCAGGTTCGAGTATTCGTACACCGCCATCAGCCCTTTCTCATCATACAATTTCTGGTAGAGCGGAAGGTAGTTTTGCATGTCGATGTACATCTCGATCTGCTTGCAAAGTGAGTTCTGTACTTTGATGGTCTGCCCCGCTTTCACATCATCGAAATCCTTGATGTTGTTCAACTCCAAAAGCGAGTATTCATCCAAGCGCAGCTTACGGGCAATTTTCAGGATGTCCTCTCCTGGCTGAACCGTGTAGTTCTCGATCTTATACTCCTTATTAATAAGGGTTACATTCCAGCACTTGCGACCATCGTAGGTCACTTCGCCATTGATGGTCACGTAATCATTGATCTTGTCCTTGTACTTGTTGTAAACGTAATTCAGCAGGTCGCCCGTGTAGCCGAAGCCAAGTTCTTTCACGCTGTGGTGCTGATCTTTACGTAGGATATCACCATTCGGGTCGAGATTCAGGGTCATGTAAGGGAACGCGTTTGGATTTACCTTGGCGTTACCCTTGTTCTCGCCTTCAATGTACAGCACTTCTGCGCCCTTGTTGGGCACTTGCACTTTCAGGTAAACCTTGAAAGGCTTCACATTCAGTTTCACATCCTGCGAACCAGGCATCATTTTTCCCTTGATGCGCTCGGTCTTATCGAGATGGAAGCTCAGCGTTTTGATGCCTTGGATCGATTCCATCATCTTGCGGAAGATCTCATGTTTGTCGATGTCCTGCGCAAAAAGCGTTTGGCCTGCAAGCAGCGATGCGATCAGTAGAAATGCGGTTCTTTTCATTGTCAGAAATTGGGTGTCGAAATTAAGGAAGTATGGTCAGCGAAATGGCGTAATGATCGGACAGATGTTTCCGTTTTTTCGACCATTGTTTCGTGTAGGTCTTCAACTCACGTCTCAGTTTGAAGGGATAGCCTGTTTCGCGCTGCAATGCGTAATCCAAAAGCTGCACGTTTCCGCGCCATTTCTTTTTGATCATGTCGTTGTTGGCGCACCCCCAGGTTATCGGTCGGTCAATGCTCAGTTCATCCGCTCCTACCAAGGAAACTTTTCCATCGCTTGCATTCAGGATTTCAAGCATGCTTTTGTATTCTGCAATAGAATCGAAAGGCGTGTTGAGGTCGCCCAAGATGAACTGTGGCACTTCGGGTTTTTGGTGATCCTTTAAAAACTGGTCTATCATTTTGAACTGGAGTTGCCGCACTTGAGCAAACTCCTTGCCATCCTCGGCTTGCACATGCGTGCTGAGAATCTGGTAACGCTGTCCGTTGATCTCCACTTCAATCAGCACCGCACCTTTGGACGATTGGCAGTCGCTCACTTTGCAATTATTGTAAAAGATGAAGTCTTGTTCCTTGATCTCGTGCTTGCTCAAAACCCAAAGCCCGCTGTTCACCAGTTTTCCATTGTTCTTGGGTTCGATCTCGTACGGATAAGCACCTTGCAATGCTTTGCGCAGTTTCTTTCTGCTCGTTTTTCCGAACGCTTCCTGAAACAGGATGATGTCGTAATTCTCATCCTTCATCAGTTCACCGATAGCTTTCGCACGTCTGAATTGTCCATCGTACAGGATGGCATGCGGCCGCATGAAAATGTTCCACGTGAGAACACGAATGGAAGCCCCACCCCCAACCCCTCCTCGAAGGGAAGGGGAGCTTGTTTCTGCTGTTGTTTGCGCCTTCATTGAGATGGAGATCGTACACAGCAAAAGAATAAAACAGATTCTCATCTCAGGAATGGGTTGTTCGCCTTCTCAAATCCGATGCTTGTAGAAGGTCCGTGGCCAGAATGAACTGTGGTTTCTTCGGGAAGTGTTAGCAATTCGCGTTTAATGGCGGTTATCAATTGAGCGTGATTTCCACCAGGAAGATCCGTTCTGCCAATGCTTCCGTAGAAGAGCGCATCGCCCACAATGATCTGCTTGGATGGAATGTTGTAGAAACAGATTCCGCCTGGAGAATGACCTGGTGTGTGGATCACATGAAGTTCCAACGAACCGATCTTCACCACATCGCCATGCTCCAAAAACACAGAAGGTTTCACCATTTCGCCCGTGTTGAAACCATAGGATGCGCCATAGCTCGGAACAGCATTCAGCACAGGAACATCGCCTTGGTGCATTTCCAGCTCCAATCCGTATTTCTCTGCCAAGAATTTGTTGCCCAGCACGTGATCCACATGGCAATGAGTGTTCAGCAGTTTCACAGGTTTCAACCCTTCTTTTTCGATGAAATCGACCAGCTCGTTCCGTTCATATTCATCAGCACAACCGGGGTCGATGATGGCGCAGTTCTTCTCATCATCCCAAACGAGATAGGTGTTTTCTTGAAACGGGTTGAAAACGAACTTCTTAAGATTCATGTGGTTGTTTTACGGAGCTCAAAAATACTATTTCAGCTATGCTGCGGTTTTTAACATCAAGTTCAGCGGGGAGTTTAAACTGTATCTTTACGTCCCTTCGAAAATGAAGCAACGTTTTACGCCATCCTTCAACCCGAATTTCGCCAGGTCGTTGACCGTTTGGGCGATCTTCTTGTTTTTGGTGCCTGCTTCGCTGAAGGCGCAGTTCTATAACGGGCTTCAGACCGACTTCGGAAAGAACCGCGTGCAGTATGAGAAGATCGATTGGTTCCTCTACCGCTTCGACCGCTTCGATGTGTACTTCTATCTGGGTGGAAATGAGCTGGCCGAATACACCATGCGTGCCAGCGACCGCGTGCTGCACGATCTGGAAAAGACCTTCGATTTTACGATGGACAAGCGTTTCCAGATCATCATTTACAACAAACTTTCGGAGCAGAAGCAGAGCAACATCGGGCTGGTCACCGACCAGCAGACCAACACGGGCGGTGTAACGACCATCGTGGGTACCAAGCTCATTCTGTACTTCGATGGCGATTACAAAAACTACGAGAAGCAGTTGCGTGCAGGGTTGGCGCGTGTCATGCTCGATCAGATGATGTATGGCGGCAGTTTCAAGGATGTGATCCGCAACAACACGCTGCTCAATCTGCCCGAATGGTACGTGGAAGGGCTGATCTCATACCTCTCCAGCGATTGGGACTCGGAAGTGAACAACGAGGTGAAGGATGCGGTGATGAGCGGTCGTTGGGAGAAATTCAGTCAACTGACGGGAAAAGACGCGCGCTACGGTGGCCACTCCATCTGGAAATATGTGGTGGAGAATTATGGCGAGTCGGTTATCAGCAACATTCTCTACATGACCCGCGTGAGCCGCAATGCCGACAATGGCTTCCTGTTCGTGCTGGGAGTTTCGCTCAAGAATTTGGCGGCCGAATGGCTTCATTATTACGATAACATGTATTACAAGCAGGAGGACAAACTCAGTCTTCCGGAGGAGAAACCGCTGAACCGCGTTCGGAAACGTGCGCAGCCATATTGTGCCATCGAGCATCCGAAATTGAGCCCTGATGGCCGCAGACTTGCCTACGTGTGGAACGACATGGGCAAGATAAAAGTGAAGCTGCAAGACCTGAAGACCAAGAAGAAAAAGACCATTCTGCGGCAAGGCTACCGTTCTTACAACACGCAGGACCACAGTTATCCCATTGTGGCTTGGCATCCGAGCGGGAAATTGGTTTCCATGATAACGGAACACAAGGGAAAGATCAAACTCTTCCAGTACGACCTCACCACCAAAAAGCGCACATGGCGCGAACTCTTCTACTTTGAGAAGATCCTGTCGGTGGATTATTCGGATGATGGCCGCGAGTTCGTGTTCACAGCCGTGCAGATGGGCCGCTCGGATGTGTACATCTACAACATCATTTCCAACACATACCAGAAGGTTACTGATGACATTTTCACGGATGTGGACGCGCGGTTCATGGACCATTCACGCAAGGTTATTTTCAGTTCCGATAGGAACAACGATACCCTGATGCCATTCGACATCAAGGTGCTGCCCAAGAATCTTTACAATGATATTTTCATTTACGACAGGGATTCGGATGAACCCGTTCTGCGAAGGGTTACCGACACGCAGTTCGCCAACGAGCGCGCTCCGATGGAGTATGATGGCAACAGCTTTTCGTATCTGAGCGATGAGAAGGGAATCTACAACCGCTACCGCGCCATTCTCGATAGCAATATCGCGTACATCGACACCAGTATTCACTATTCGTATTTCACACGGGTGAGCCCCGTGACGCAGTATCCGCGCAACATTTTGGAGTATGATGTGGATACGGTGAACGGGAAGATCGCAGAAGTGATCTTCGCCAAAGGCAATTACCGCCTGACGCTGAAAGACCGCGAGCCGGAGAAGAACGCGGTCATCACCGAGGTCGGGTATTCCGGTTTTAAGAACAAGGCATCGGAGGCACCGAAGAAGAAGCGTAAACGCACCTCCATTTTGGACGTTCAGCCGAAGCAACCCACCGTGCAGACCACACCGAAACCTGCCGAAAAACCACGCAAACCGGGCGAGATCGACATCCATGATTATCAGTTCGACATCCATGTGGACGGGCAACAGCAGCAACAGACACAGGATCAGCAACAACCACAGAACGGTCAGCCAACGCTGCTTTCAGACGAGCCAAAATCAAGGCGAGACCGCAAGCGCGAGCAGGTGCTGGCGCGTATCGATAGTTTGCATCGGGCGTTGGAAGCGGTGCAGGATGTGCCCATTGAGATGCAACTGCCACCGCAACGTAATTACGATGTGGCCTTCAAGAGCGAGTATGTGGTCACGCAGCTCGATAACGCTTTTGTGAACAGCAATTACCAGAAGTTCTCGGGCGGAAATTCATTCAACAATCCTGGCCTCAACGGTTTCTTCAAAACGGGCATCACCGACATCATGGACGACTACAAGGTGGTGGGTGGTTTCCGTCTGACGGGCAACCTCAATACGAACGAGATGTTCGCCTCGGTGCAGAATTTCAAGCGCAGGCTGGACAAACAGCTCGTGTTCCATCGGCAGTCCATCGAGAATTTCATCAGCAACTCTACTGTGGCACAGGTTTACACCTACACGCTCACGTGGAAGATGAGCTGGCCCATCACCGAATTCTCCGCGTTCCGCGGGAATGTGCTTGGCAGGAATGACCGCACCGTGTACAAGAGCACCAACGATCGCAACCTTGTGAAACCGGACGATATGACCTGGCGGGCGGGACTTCAAGTGTCGTACGTGTTCGACAATACACTTCCCATGGGTCTCAACCTTTATCGTGGCACACGGTTGAAGATCTTTGCGCAGTACTTCCAGGATATTAATAAGCAGGCCAAGAACATGTTCGTGCTTGGCGTGGATGCCCGCAACTACATTAAGATCCATCGCGAACTGATCTGGGCCAACCGATTTGCGGCAAGCACCTCGTTCGGGCAGCAGAAAATAGCCTATTTCCTCGGTGGGGTCGATCGGTGGATATCACCTACCTACAACCACAACATCCCTGTGGATTACAGCCAGAACTACGCATTTCAGGCATTGGCTACCAACATGCGCGGTTTCCCGCAGAACATCCGAAACGGAAACAGCTTTGCGGTGATCAACAGCGAACTGCGCTGGCCTATTTTCCGCTACCTCATCAACCGTCCCATCAAGTCCAATTTCATCTACAACTTCCAAGTGGTGGGATTTGGAGATGTCGGTACGGCATGGACAGGCCTACAGCCTTTCTCGGACGACAACTCCTTGAACAAGGAAGTGGTCAATCAAGGATCGGTCATCATTACGGTACAGAACAGAAGAGAACCTGTGGTGGGTGGTTTCGGGTTGGGAGCACGGACAAAATTCCTCGGTTACTTTATCCGGGTAGATTACGCGTGGGGCGTGGAGAACCGCAAGATCAACAAAGGATTCTGGTATGTCTCTCTCAGCATGGACTTCTAAAAGGAGGTGATGTGTCTGATCTGGTGGATAACGCATAATTCAGAGTTCGATGGTTTTGAAATCCCCCGCCTCGTTCCTCGGCACCCCCTTTTCAAGGAGGAACCACGCTCATTCCCCCTTGAAAAGGGGGTGGCCGAAGGCCGGGGGATTTATTATGTTTATCAGAACGGGACGGTAATTAAACAATGAGTGAACTGAACAGACCGAAAATGAGTTTTACAATGGTATTGGTGCTGTTGCTGATAGGCGTGGCAGCAGGTTTTGCAAGTGGATTCGTGGGCGTTGGTGGTGGCATCATCATCGTTCCTGCGTTGGTGTTCTTTCTCGGCTACTCGCAACACATGGCGCAGGGCACCAGCTTGGCGCTCATGCTTCCACCCATCGGTCTGCTCGGATTCTACAACTATTATAAGAGCGGCAATGCCAACATTTCGGCAGCCCTTCTCATTGCGGCCGCATTTGTAATAGGTGCATATTTCGGTAGTAAGGTCTCGCTCTCGCTCGATCAGAGCATCGTCAAAAAGGTGTTCGGAGGCGTGATGATGCTGGCAGCCGCAAAACTTCTTTTCAGCAAATGATGAAAGACCGCATAAAACAGTTGGTGACGGAGAATGCCCAGCAGGTGCTCGACATCCGCAGGCATCTGCATGCACATCCTGAGCTTTCTTTCAAGGAGTTCGAGACAAGCAAATTCGTCTGCGAAAAACTCGATGAGTGGGGCATCCCATACAAAAGCGGTTTTGTGGAAACAGGCATCGTTGCACTCATCGAAGGGAAGAACCCTTCCTCCAAGGTCATTGCCCTGCGGGGAGATATGGATGCGCTGCCGATACTGGAAGCAAACGATGTTCCCTACCGTTCGCAGAACGAAGGCGTGATGCACGCCTGCGGGCATGATGTGCACACCGCCTGCGTGCTGGGTGCGGCCAAGGCGCTTCACACCTTGCGAAGCGAGTTTGAAGGAACCGTCAAGATCATCTTCCAACCCGGAGAGGAACGCCTGCCCGGTGGCGCCTCGCTTATGATAAAGGAAGGCGCGCTCGAAAATCCGAAACCGAGTGCCATAGTGGGGCAGCATGTGTTGCCCAGTTTGGAAGTGGGCAAGGTCGGTTTCCGTGCCGGGATGTACATGGCCTCGGCCGATGAGGTCTACTTCACCGTAAAAGGAAAAGGAGGTCATGCCGCGTTGCCGCATACGCTTATCGACCCGGTGCTCATCACCTCGCACATCATCGTGGCATTGCAGCAAGTGGTAAGCCGAAGGACAAAGCCCGGTGTTCCGTGCGTGCTCTCGTTCGGAAGCGTGCATGCCAACGGGGCCACCAATGTCATTCCCAACGAGGTGGAGGTGCAGGGTACGTTCCGCACCATGGATGAGGAATGGCGTATGGAAGCTCACGGAATTATGAAGAAACTGGCCGAGGAGATGGCCGCATCCATGGGTGGCAGTTGCGACTTCCGTGTGGATGTGGGCTACCCGTATGTGTATAACGATGAGGCACTGACCGAACTGGCGCGTAATTCCGCCAAGGAATACATGGGCGAGGAGAATGTGGTGGAACTTGATATGCGCATGACGGGCGAAGACTTCAGTTTCTACACCCACCACATGCCCGGTTGCTTTTACCGTTTGGGTGTGGGCAATACCGAAAAAGGGCTCACCTCCGGCCTGCACACACCTACCTTCAATGTAGATGAGAAAAGCTTGGAGATAGGCACGGGGCTGATGGCCTATATTGCTGTAAGTCAGCTCCGTTCATAAACCTTTCCCTCTCACTTCAGCCGTTTCACCGTCCATCCTTTACCGTTCACCTCTGTAAGCAGTTCAAACGTTCGATTGTAGCGTTTACGGATGGTATAGAGCGTTTTGCTCGGATGGTACCGCTTTTTCCATTCCTCTTTGGGAAGGAACAGTACCTCATCCACCTCCAACTGCATTACTGCACGCGCAAAGGCCGATTGTCTTCCCCTGCCCCGCAGGTTCATGCCGCTGTATTCTTCGGGTGTTAGCTTTCTCATTTCAAAGTAGTTCAAGGTAAGCTGTGCTTTACATCGCAATGGTTGTACCTATGTTCAAAATGGTTGTCCATTAGGTAGCAATGGTTTTCCATTATTTCCCAATTGTTCAAATTGGTTCAAAGAGAGTTTCTCTTCTGTTACCAATGGTTGTAATGTTGGTGGCAATGGTTGTGCATTTGGTAGAAGTTGTTGTGTCCAAAGCGAAACTATTCTTATGGTTTTGAACTAAAAAAGCGGCCACAGAGGGCCGCTTTTTCTCATGGTCGGATGCTTTCAGGAATCTGCGGGTGCAGCCGTGTCGCCACCATCGGTCGCGGTGCTGCCCTGTCCTTCAAAGTTGGGACTCAGCAGGTCGAAGAAGGTATCGGCTCCCGGAACGTTCTTCTCCTTGCCACGTTTAACGGTGGCATAGCCTTCCAATGCATACTGATAGGCGAAATGCTCAGAATTGAGCTTCAGATCGTCCACCAGTTCCACTATCTGGCGGGCCCTTACCAGCAGGTTGTGCAGGTTTCCGGCCACGTCCCAATGGCCATTGGCCTCGGCCTCGTTCATAAAGGGCGGCTTCAGGGTGGGGTAGTTGTCCTTGTTGTTAAAATAGTCCAGAATAAAGGCCAGTCGCTGAGGGCCTACCGAAGTGGCCGATTGGCGTTCGTCCTTTGTCAGGTTGACGTTGTAGGCCGCCAGCGCATCGATCACGGTCTGCATGTCGGTGGCAAGGGCGGTTGCAGCTGCATCGTCCAATGCCGGAGGTGTGCTTTCCATTGGCATGATAAATAGGTTTTAAATGTGAAAATGAATAGAGTTACAATGCGAAATAGATCGTTTGTACGATACTTTAAATGCAAGTTGAAAACTTTAGTGAGAATATCACCATGATGCAACATGGATAAAATGAAATGAACATGTTTTCAATACATGTAATTGACAAATTGTTAATAAATAGCACTTGCATAAATGGTAACGGGGGGGGTAAATTCGGTGAGGTGTTGTAACCCTTGCATCGGTTTCGGCATCTATCTGTTAAACCAAAACCTATTACCCATGAAAACACTACTTTTTTATTACCGAACTTTATTGACCATGATGATGGCCGCTGGAATGACATTGATGAATTTGGATGTGGTGGGGCAGAGCAGTACTGTTGAGACAAGCGGTTGCACTACTTCACCAACTATCACCTCCGGAAACTGTTCCTTTTCGCAGGGGGACGGTTCCGATGTTGATGCTGACAATGCAGCAGCTTTTGGAGGGTCTTCGGCAAGTGGTACAGGTTCATTTGCAGCCGCAGGATCTGATGCATCTGGAGCAGCAGCTGCTGCTATGGCAGGGGGTGATGCCGGGGGTGACCATTCATTTGCAGCCTGTGGTAGCTCAAGGGCCGATGGAGAAAGTGCTTGTGCTCTATCGGGAGGAGTTGCTGAGGGCGTATCCTCGGTGGCAGTTGGAGAATCATCTTATGTTGAAGGTGACTATACCATTGGCGTTGGTTTTGGGGTGGCAACTGGGTCTTCCAATACCAATAACTTTATTTTCGGAACCAGTCTTCGATCTCCTGTATTTACAAACGATATCGATAATTCAATGATGTTTGGAATCAATTCGGACGTTCCGACAATGTTTATTGAAGATTCTTACGGAACGGAAAACGTGGGAGGCACTTGGGGCCGCGTAGGCATCGGCACCACCGACCCCGATGGGCTGCTGCATTTGAAGGATGAGAGCGGGGATGATACCTACATGGTCATTGAGAAGGCAGATGCAGATGAGGGAGGTATAGTGTGGCACAATGGGGCACAAACGGAAGGCACGGTCAATGCATCGTTGCTCTTCGATGCCAATGAGGATATCAAGGTCCGCAATGCGGTCTCCGACCGGGACATCATCTTCAACATCAACGATGGGGGTACCGATACGGAGGTGATGCGGGTAGATGGTTCCACGTCAAGGGTAAGTATTGGAGGTATTGCTAACCCCAATGCCAAATTTCATATCAAAGATGAAGTATCGGGCGCAGAGGTGCTTACGCAATACACTGTTGGAGATGCAGCAGGAGACTGGCTACAGATACGTAATGCCAGTACAGGCATGGAGTTTATTCCCGAGGTGTTTGGGAACGCTGCCAACCATAGCAAACAGGCACTTCGTTTAACGGCCGAATCTGATGATGATACTGGAACGGAACCAATGATGACCTTTACGGTTCGTTGGGATGATGGGTTGGATATTGTTCCAGTTGAAGACCGCCCCCTGTTCGAATGGCAGAATGACAGTGAGCGTGTTATGCGTATGGATGCCAACGGCAACCTCGGCATCGGTACCACAAGCCCAAGCGGGAAGTTGGAGGTGGCCGGAACTACCTTTATTAATACGTTGCCTCCAAATGGTTCGGGAAATCGGGTAGGAATTGGAACTGGTAATCAACTGACGGATTGGGATGCCTCTTCAATGTATTTTAAAGAGAACATTGAAGATTTGGAATTTGACAAGCAGATGTTTCTATCCATGAGACCTGTCAAATACAATTGGAAGGAAGTATATGGAGGTAGCATAGACGTTGGCTTTATAGCGGAGGAGGTTGCAGATGATTTTCCGCCCTTAGCGACAATCAAACCTAAACATGAGATATTACCGGACGGAACGATTGTTAGAGATTCGTTGGGAAGAGCAATTGTGGATTCAACACTACTTGAGCCGTATAGTGTAAAGTACGGCCGCCTTCCTGTTTACTTGTTTATGCTTGCCAAGCAACAGGATTCTGCAATTACAGCACTTACCAACAGGCTGGATGAGTTGCAGTTGATGCTGGAGACCTGCTGTGCTCAGCCCGCCTACCGCATGGCAGAACCCCCAACAGAGACTCAGAATGCACAAAAATCGGAGGGAAGTGAGTTTGTCCTATTGCAGAATGACCCAAATCCATTTTCAGATTACACGGATATTCGGGTGTCTGTACCGGAATCAGCAAAGAACGTATCTCTTCTTATAGTAGATATGAAAGGTGTGGTCATGCTGAACACCCCCATAAGTGGCACTTCAGAAACAGTACGTGTATATTCTTCAGACATCGGCAAGGGCATTTTCACTTACTACCTTCTTAGCGAAGGCAATGTGATTGCCAGCAGAAAAATGGTTTCTTCCAAATGATTTCTGTAGTGAGATTATTGGTAGTTTGCCTAATTGTAGGGCTTAGTTCACCATTGACAACTTCAGCACAATGTATTTCTCAATGGGTCAAGCAGATTTCTGGTTTGCCTATTGGTAACCTCTCAAACAGTAGCCCTAGTTTGGTGATTGACTTTCAAGGGAATGTAATAGTCAGCAATGTAGTAGTTGGGGCAGATACCATAATAACGGATGGGCAAGTGTTTCCAGAAACCAATTCGTTCAATCCGAACTCTGATTTTTTCATTGCCAAGTACAATTCAGAAGGCGACCTTTTATGGTTGAAAACGATACTTGGAGAAAGAGAATGTGGATCTCTTGATTTAGCTGTGGATGCAAATGGTAACATTTATGTTGGTGGTATTATGCAGAATTCAATTACGGTGGACGGAATATTGATTGAACGACCTCCTGAAAGCCTTCCGCAACCTGGCTATTTTATTCTGAAGTTCAATTCTCAAGGTGTGTTGCAATGGAGTCAAAAGGGAGATTGGAAGAGTTCCAGATGTTATCGATTGGCATGGACAGGTTCTGATCTCGCATTTGTGATTCCCTACTCTGACAGTGTTTCGGTAGGAGGTGAAGTATTCTATTCAGATGATATAGCATGGCAACAGGACATGGTATTTGGGAGACTTGATGAGGACGGAAACCTTCTCAATGCGGTGAACATCGGAGGAGAGGGCAATGTGGAGGTCAATTCTTTCGACTGTGATTCTATAGGATGCATCCTACAAGGGAGGTTTGACCGTGAGCTGACCTTTGATGGAACCACCGTATCTACCCCTGCGGAGAACCATTTCGAACTCTATCAGATGTCAATTAATTCAGATTACGGATTGGACTGGTTGAATCATTCTCAAAGCTCTCCTGCAATTGACCCAAGAGCATATGGTCTGAGTTTGTCAGGTAATGATGATGTTTATTTTTCAGGGTTCTATTGGAATTCAGCATTCAGTATTGCTGGCGAACAACTTCCAGTTCCAACGGAAAATGACGTTTTTGTTGGACACCTTGAGAGGTCTGATGGCAATATCACTTGGCTGAAAAAGGGGAGCGGTAATTCTTTTGATGCAACTAAATGCATGACCTCTTCCGGTAATTCTGTGTGGTTCGCGGGAGAGTTTTATTCAGATGTTTTTGATTATGAAGGAAGCTCTTTTACCAATACACCAGATGGGGAAAATGATGGGTTTCTTTTATCATTTGATTCAGATGGCAAACCGAAATGTGGTTTACAATTGGAAGGGGTTGGACAAAACGGGATACTTCAGGTTGAGAGTTTTGGAGATGGTCATGTGGGACTACTTGCATACTTAGATAGTACAATTGAATTTGGCGGTCAAACCTATGATGCACAGGGCAATTATGACCTTTTGGTCATAAAAACCTGCCTGCCGTGCGATACATTAACAGGTGTGGGTGAGGTAGAAAAGGAGCAGGCACACCTGAGCATTTACCCCAACCCCCTTACCACACAGACCAAACTTACCTACCGCGCTCCGCAGGGCAGCCGCCCCACCATGCAACTGAGAGATATGCTTGGCCGCTTGGTAAAAACCGTGCAACTGCCAAGTAATGAGGGTACTTATACCTTAGATGCACGCGGGCTGGGTGCGGGTGTGTATTTCTGTACGTTGCTTAATGGGGTGGAGGTATTGGCTACGCAAAAGCTTTCTGTAACGTACGTCTCCCTATAAAGGATTGATTCCGATATTTCATAGCTTAATAGGCTTTTTGATTATTTCCCACGCTTTTTCTTTCCCTATTGCAGATGCTGGCGACTCTGCATACGAAACAAATATTTCGTTTTGTTTTGT